>DATEUD010000085.1:0-28613 GCA_035283265.1 Nitrososphaera sp. | reverse complement strand
CTAGCGAACGTGGCGCTAACGTACACACCTGTGATGCCTAGGATAAGTGCAAATATCGACACGTCTTCCCTTCGCCTGAATGCCAACCATGCGCCAAGCCCTGCAAACATCAGCAGAACTGAAAAGTCGACGAAGTAGTCGGCCACGGTGGGGGTAAAGTGCTCTGCGACTGATTCCACAAGCGCGTTCTGCGAGCTCAGGAAAGGGTTTACGGAGTTAAGGTACCTGAAGCTTGGAGACAGGTAAGTGCCGGCCGCGACCATGCCTATTGCAGCTGCAACAAAGGCAATTAGCAAAAATGCAGTGTTGCGGAGCTGCTTCTGCGGCCCGCTGAATTTCTTCAAAAAGTTTGCAATGATAAGGAAGATGGTGCCGCCTATCATGGCAAGACCCGGGAGGCCAAGTATAAATGCTATGCCAGGTCTTGGAAATGCCATCGCGCTTATCAGCGTGAAAACCGTGAATGTGATGGCGACGTACATAGGGATTGTCAGGTCCCTTCTGAAGAATGGAAGGGCGATAAAGAACAGCGCAATCGGGATGCTAAAGTATTGAATGCCTCCCCATGATGCATTTCCCAGCCCGAGGATCAGGCCGCCGGCTACTGCCTTGGGTATGGCGTACTTGATCTCTTTGTGCTTGATCGCCGAAATGAACAGGTAGGCAGCGATAATCCCAAAGAAGAGGCCTAATGGCTCAGACTTGAACCATCCGAGGTTGCCTCTCTGGATAATGGCGGGGCTAAAGGCAAACAGCAGCGCTGAAAAGAGGCCTGCAGTAGTGTTGCCAAGCACCCTTACAAGTGCAAACACTGCAATCACTGTGAGAGATCCAATGATTGCTGGAAATACTATCGTAAAGTCTAGCAGGTCGCTTCCGCCCCCAAATGCAGAGTATAAGAAGGCGGTGGTGATATGCAGACCTGACTGGGAAGTCTCTGGAATGGCACGTCCTTCAGGGTACCACGACATCGTGTCGTGCCACCGCCAGTAATCGTCCAGACCATTGTCTACGATGAATTTGGTAGCGCGGTAGTCAAAGTAAGGATCAAATTCGTTGAGGTAGAAGCCGTACTTCACTGGGTAGAACCTCATAATGAGCGCAGAGGTGAAGGCTAGGGCCAAAACTGCAATTACCAGCAGATGCCTTGTCTGAAATTCAAAAGACCCCGCTCTAAACAAAGGTCTGGTACCTTCCAACATCGACGTTTGGGATACATTTTACCCTTTTAAAATGTACTGCCATTATAGCAGCAGATTGAAATGATATTGGCAGTGAGGAAAAAATGTGGTGCTATAAAGGCACCATGGTGTCGATCAGTCTTGCGTTTGTGACCTTGCCGTCATTTTCCTGGATCATAAGGTCTACCGTGTACTGCAGCTTGCCCTGCAGGAAAGTAACCTGTACATCCCACGAGTCATGTTTCAGCTCGCTTGGAAAAGGGAACAGCGCTCTTATCTTGAAATCGCGGAGATCATTTCCGTAAAGTGCTTCGATAGTTTTTCTCGAGGCCTTTTCTATCTCGCTTTTTGTTTTAACAGGGGACATGATTCTCGATATAGTTAGTAACTATAAAAAGATAATGCTCTTTCGGCTGCCGAACTAGAACAAGTTGTACAGCCTTGCAAGGGGAAGTTTCTCTGCCGGCGGCACCGTCGCAAGCCTGCCGTCGACCTTCACTTCATAGGTCTCCGGATCGATCTCTATCTTTGGCAGCAAATTGTTGTACAGCATGTCCCGCTTGCCTATTTTCCGGCAGTTCTTGACCGGCAAGAGTTTTTTTTGCAGACCCAGCTTTTTCGCGATGCCGTTTTTAATCGCCAGCTTTGACGTGAAAGTAAACGATATGGAATATTTCGCCCTGCCAAGTGCACCAAACATTGGCCTGTAGTACACCGGCTCTGGAGTCGGTATCGACGCGTTCGGGTCTCCCATTAGCGAATATGCTATGAACCCACCCTTCACTACCATCTTGGGTTTGGCACCAAAGAACTGCGGAGTCCAGATGACAATGTCTGCTATCTTGCCCGGCTCTAGCGACCCGACGTAATCCGAAATCCCATGCGTTATCGCAGGATTGATTGTGACCTTTGCCAAATACCGCCTGACGCGTAGGTTGTCGCTATCGCCCTTTTCACCTTTCAGCTGGCCGACAACCTTCTTCATCTTGTCGGCAGTCTGCCAGACCCTCGTCGCGACCTCGCCGACCCTTCCCATCGCCTGGCTGTCTGAAGAGTACATGCTCAGCGCCCCGATGTCGTGGAGCACGTCTTCAGCAGCTATGGTCTCGCGCCTTATCCTCGACTCTGCAAACGACACGTCCTCCTGGACAGAGGGGTTCAGGTGGTGGCATACCATCATCATGTCAAGGTGCTCTTCAAGGGTGTTGACCGTGAACGGCCGGGTTGGATTTGTAGAGGACGGCAGGATGTTCTTCTCGCCGGCTATTTTCATGATGTCAGGCGCGTGACCGCCACCGGCGCCTTCCGTGTGATAGGTGTGGATAGTCCTCCCCCCGATCGCTTCAATCGTGTCGTCAACAAAACCACACTCGTTGAGCGTGTCGGTGTGGATCGCGACCTGCGTATCGGTCCTGTCGGCAACCCGCAATGCAGCGTCTATAGTCGCGGGGGTGGTGCCCCAGTCCTCATGCAGTTTCAGCCCGCACGCGCCAGCCGATATCTGCTCCAACAGCGACGGCTCGAGCGTGTCATTGCCCTTGCCGAGAAAGCCAAAATTCATGGGGAGCTCTTCGGCTGCTTCTAACATCCGGTGTATATTCCAGGGGCCGGGGGTGCAGGTTGTCGCGTTTGTGCCGTCGGCCGGGCCAGTGCCGCCGCCTATCATGGTCGTCGTACCGCTGCAGATCGCTTCGATTGCCTGCTGGGGCGAAATAAAGTGTATGTGGGTGTCTATTGTCCCTGGTGTGCATATAGTATGCTCACCTGAAATGATCTCGGTGCCGGATCCAACTATCATGTCGACTCCGTCCATAACGTTTGGGTTGCCCGCCTTTCCCACGCCTGCTATCAGGCCGTTCTTGATTCCAATGTCAGCCTTGATTATGCCGAGTACCGGATCCATGACTATGGCGTTTGTTATCACCAGGTCAAGCGCGCTCTTGCTCGTCACGCCGCTTGCCTGGCCCATGCCGTCGCGTATGCTCTTGCCCCCGCCAAAGACAAGCTCGTCACCATAAGTCAGAAGGTCCTTTTCAATCTCTATGATTAGATCGGTGTCTGCAAGCCTTACCCTGTCGCCTACCGTAGGACCAAAGAGGTCCACGTAGCGCTTGCGCGGGATCTTAAGCACCCTTGAACCCCCGTTTTTTGGCTTTGGCAATGGCAGAAGCCTTTTTGCTTCCAAGCCGGCCGTTCACAAGCCCGCTAAAACCATAGACTAATTTCTTGCCGCCGTATTCCGTAAGCTCGACCTGTTTAGTCTCGCCCGGCTCAAACCTTACCGACGTCCCAGCCGGGATGT
Organism: Nitrososphaera sp.; assembly: GCA_035283265.1. GTDB lineage: Archaea > Thermoproteota > Nitrososphaeria > Nitrososphaerales > Nitrososphaeraceae > Nitrososphaera. The sequence continues at coordinate 25,130 of DATEUD010000085.1, read as the reverse complement.
TGAGATGATAGCCATATGCTTTGACCCTCGGGAACAGCAGCGCCTTGTTCACTTCAAAGAAATGTGCGTGCGAGCCGACCTGCACCGGCCGATCGCCGGTATTGCTCACCGTGATTTTCACCGTCTTCCTGCCCCTGTTTGCAATGACCGGGTCCTTTGACAGGAAGTATTCGCCTGGGATCATTTCCAGTCACACTATCGGGTCGTGCACGGTTACGAGCTTTGTGCCATCGTCAAATGTGGCCTCTACCTGAACCGTTTTGGCAAGCTCGGGGACGCCGGGCAGCACATCCTTTCTCGACAGCACTTTTCTCCCGGAGCTCATCAGCTCGGAAACCGACCTACCGTCTCTTGCTCCTTCGACTATGTGATCTGAAATGAGCGCCATGGCTTCTACGTAGTTCATCTTGAGCCCTCTTTTCTGTCGCCTCCGGGCGATTTCAGCTGCCATGAAAATGTACATCTTGTCAATCTCCCTCGGACTGAGCATCATGCGGTTGAGTTACTAAATCTTGTATTTATAATTGATGTACGAAAAGCATAATTTCGACAGCACACCATGGCTAGATCGTGCTCGCTGTAACCTCAGTCGATGGCAACATTTTTTCCGACAGGCGCTTGGCTGAAAAATACCGGCGTGCAAAGACGACCGGCAAGTGCGAGCGGCTCACCATTTCCAGAGTGGAGATGGAGCGGCTCAGGCTGAGGCGCAGGACAGACCGGGGGACTGACATCGGGCTTGTCCTGGAGCTAGGCGTTAGACTACGCCACGGTGATGTGCTTGCCGCAAAAGAGAAATTTATTGTAGCCGAGCAGCTGCCCGAAATGGTGTTGTCAGTCCGCATGAAAAAGAGCGATGTGGAAAAAATGGTTGGCTTGGCTGCCTTGATTGGCCACACAATAGGTAACAGACACAGACCTATAGCTGTCGATCATGGCACCATCTCGTTTCCGATACAGGCCGAGTCAGAAGTCGACACTTTTAGAAAGCTGTTGCCTGCAGGCTCCAAACTGAAAGTGACAGAGCAGGTCTTTCTGCCGGCCGGGGAGGTCCACAGCCATGAGTGACCACGAATTCCACCTGATGCAGCTGGCAGACTCGTTCTTTCCATCCGGCCTGTTCGGACTGTCAGGCGGCTTGGAATCGCATGCCAAGAGTGGCAGGGTAAAAAATGGGAATGATGTTTTGCGCTTTATCCGGCAGCAAATGCAGTTTCAGATCGTGCCGTTTGACTGCGCGGTGATGTCTGCAGTCATGGGCGCGGCGAAAAAAGGAGACATTGGAAGCGCGGCAGTGGCAGATAATCAATGCTACTCCATGAAGCTGGTAAGGGAGATCAGAACGGCGTCTGCAAGATCGGGCCGGCAGCTGCTGAACTGCCTTGTGAGTATGACAGATGATAGGTTTGCAAGAAAATTCTACGCAATAGTGGAAGCAAGAGGGAGCGCTGGCACATACCCCGCGTGCCTTGCAGTTGCAGCAAACGCCTTTCACATACCGGAGAAAAGCGCCGTTCGCATGATGCTTTATTCGTACTGCGTCAGCATAGCTGGGTCTGCCGTCAGGCTTGGCGTCATCACGCACATTCAAGGCCAGAGAATCCTGGTGCAGCTTGCCCGCGACGTCAATTCCGCAAAGGTGGCAAGGAACATCAACGAACTGTGGCAGCTGGCGCCCCTTGTGGAAATCCTGCAGATGCAGCACGAGCAGGACGACCAGAGAATGTTTAATACGTAAACTGTCTCTTTTTTCTGCTATGGCTAGGCGAATCCCCAGGATCGGGATAGGCGGACCTGTCGGCTCTGGCAAGACGCGCCTGATAGAGCAGGTCGTGCCAGTCTTGAGCAGGCAGGGGTATCGCTGCTGCATAATATCAAACGACGTCGTGTCAAAGGAGGACGCTGAGCGGATGAAGCGCACTCTGGCGACAGAGACGAGTCTCATGCCGGAAGACATGATAATTGGGATCGCAACCGGCGGCTGCCCCCACACCGCGGTGCGGGAGGATCCGTCAATCAACCTGGCAGTCATTGACGAGATAGAGCAAAAAGACCCGACGCTTGACCTGATAATAATAGAGAGCGGCGGGGACAACACCATGACTACCTTCAGCCCTGCTCTGGCCGACTATTTCATCTACATCATAGATGTCGCAGGCGGCGACAAGTACCCGAGAAAGCGCGGCCTTGGGATAGAAAGCTGCGACCTGCTCGTGATAAACAAGATCGACCTTGCACCGCATGTAGGAGCAAACCTTGCAGTGATGAAGCGCGACGCCGCGCTTGTCCGGCCGGATAAGCCGGTCGAGTTTGTCAATTGCAAGACAGGGGAGGGCGTGGACAGAGTGGTCAGTCACATAATCAGGGACATCCTCTTTGACAAGCCTATGCAGAGGAAAAGGAAACGATGAACCTTCCGGACTCTTTCCGCAAGTACGGCCCTGAGCCGGGGGAAAAGGGTCTGGCGCGGATGGAGCTTGCCCGCATTGGCAGCAAGACCGCGATAAGCAAGTTGCGGACAAAGGCCCCGTTACTGGTTCAAAAGGCATTGTACCCGGACACCGAGCGTCCCGGCATGGCACATGTATGTCTCATGTCATCAGCCGGCGGGATTCTGCAGGGCGACAGGATGGAAATCGACATTGTTGTCGGGAATAATACATCATCGCACATCACCACCCAGGCGGCCACTAAAATATACAAAATGGACAGGGGATACGCAGCACAGAACGTCGCAATTTCTGCACATGACGCAAGCTATCTGGAATTCATCCCGTACCAGCTTATACCGTTCAAGTCGTCGCGGTTTTGCCAGCAGGTGGACATACAATGTGAGCAAAATTCGACTGTGGTATATTCAGAAACAGTGTCTGCCGGCCGCACGGCGTTCGGCGAAAATTTCGATTTTGACATCTGCCTCCTCAAAATGGCTGTGCGCGGCACCAATGGTCAGGTTCTATTTGCCGACGCGGCCAAACTAGAGCCGGGCAAGGAGGACCTTGAGCGACTGTTCGGCGGCAAGACCCTCTGGTCAATGATCTACGTCATCACGCCTGACTTTGAAATCATCAGGAGGCAGGTCAACGCTGCGATAAATGACCATTCAATGTTGGCTGGCTGCTCCATCCTGCCGCACGACTGCGGCCTTGTCATAAGGATGCTTGACGATTCAATAGACAAGGTAAGGCAATTGACTGACGTCGTGGCCGAGATCGCTAGAAGCCGCGCTCTATCAGTTGCAACCGAAGCGCGGGTAAATTCATGATTGCACATTTTTATAACTGCCACCCGAACCTTAGCAGGTAATGGCTGATAACGGCCAGCTTTTTGGCGACGGCACAAGGCGGAGTAAAGGCGATCAGGCAAGAAGATACAACCTGCTTGCCGCAAGGCTCATCGCGGAACTGATCAAGAGTTCGCTTGGGCCGCGCGGCCTTGAAAAAATGTTTGTCGACATTATGGGCGAAGTCACAGTGACCAAGGACGGCGCCACGTTTTTGCGCAAGATCGATGTCGAGCATCCTGCGGCCAAGGTTCTGATAGAGGCCTCCAATGCAGTCGACAATGAAGTCGGGGACGGCACAACCTCTGTTGTGGTTCTGGCCGGCGCGCTCGTGCAAAAGGCAGAAGAGCTGCTTGACATGGGGATAGCCCCATCAACCATCGCAGACGGCTACTTCAAGGGACTCGATATTGCCCTTGCATCTCTTCATGAAATTTCCAAAGAATATGACAATACTGACAGGCATACGATGCAGATGCTTGCCCGCACCTGCCTGCAGTCAAAGGCGCTGTCATACGACGATGATTTCGCAGGGCTTGCAGTGGATGCCATTTGTTCCATTGCCAACTTTGGCACCAAGTCCATCGATATAGACGACATCAAGATCGAAGAAAAGGAGGGCAGCATCTTGGACGCGCAGCTTGTCAGGGGAATTGTGATCGACAAGACCATAGACAGCTCAGCAATGCCAAGGGCTGTGCAAAATGCCAGAATCATGCTCGTAAACGACGAGCTGGAAGGCAAGAGGACAAAGACCGAAGCAGAAATCCGGATCACTTCTCCTGATCAGATCAAGTCTTATTCTGACGCACAAACGCTCATGATAAAATCCAAGGTGCAGCACATCATTGATTCCGGCGCCAACGTCGTCTTTTCGCGCAAAGGGATCAACACTCTCGCCCAGCACTTAATGACGAGGGCAGGCATCATTTCAGTCCGAAGGGTCAAGGAGAACGACCTTGTCTGGCTCGCCAAGGCAACAGGAGCCACGATATCTGAAAAACTGGATCATGATCATGATCATGTTTTTCATGGCCATCACGCTGAACACGATCATCCTGTTCATAGTCATCACCACGATGACGATCATTATCATCACGGAGACATTGACATCAAGCTTGGCTATGCCGGATGGGTTTTCGAAAAGCAGGTGGGAGACGACAAGATGGTGTTTGTTGAGGGGTGCAAAGATCCAAAGGCTGTCACTCTTTTGCTCCGGGCAAACTCTAAACGGACGCTTGACGAATGCCACCGCTCGGCCCTCGACGCCATCTCTGTGCTGCGGGATTTCATTGTCAGGCCGTCGGTGGTTGCCGGCGGCGGGGCGGCAGAAACGGCCATTGCCAAGGTAGTGAGGGAAAAGGCATCGCGTATCGCTGGCCGCGAGCAAATAGTGGTCCAGAAATTTGCAGAAGCACTCGAAGAAATTCCATTGACCATAGCAAGGAACGCAGGGATGGACGTCATCGACACGCTTGTACAGCTCAGATCAGGACATTCAAACGGCCGGGCCAGCTCGTACGGCGTGGACGCGATGGAAAGGAGAGTGCAAGAAATGCTTCCTTCTGTAATAGAACCAACTGTAGTCAAAGAGCAGGTGATAAAGACTGCAGTCGAAGTCACGAACCTGCTGGTCAGGGTGGACGACGTGTTGATGGCCAAGCCCACGATGTATACGCACACCCACGCAAACGGCGCCAAGCATTCACACGCCGGCGGCGACAAGGAGCACCAGCATGATCACTTTGACAGGCTGGGCCGGCAGCAGCGCCCGAGGCACCACTATTATTAGAGCAAGACCTGCTGCACTATTCCCAGCTCGTAAATGAGCCCCGCGCCAATTGCAATGGTAATGACTGCGGCAACATACCGCAACACAAGATTGAGCTTAAGATGCTTTGCCTTGGCAAAGGGCAAGCCAATTAGCGTACTCATCGCAGCCATGCTAATTATCGAGCCGGCGCCAAAGAGGGCGATGTATGCGAGGCCGAGCGGGACGGAGTTTATAGTCGACAATACGACCAGAATCAGCGCTCCGCTCCCCGCCATACCGTGAACCATGCCAACAACCAGCGACTTGTGGCCATGCCTGTGATCGTGATGATCGTGATCATGAGAGTGCACTACCCCTGTGTCTTTATGGGCATGGACGTGCACGTGCGTCTGATTGCTCCGGCCGATTATTGCCCTTAGAAACTTGCCTAGGTTTAAGCCAGTCAAAGTGGTCGCTCCTAGGAAAACGAGCATTATCCCTACTCCAAACTCTAGCGTGCCGCTTACCTTCTCCGGAATGCTGATTGCCAGCAGCAAGACTATCAGCCCCGCGACAAACAGCGTTGCAGTGTGCCCAAGGCCCCACATTATTCCAAGTAGCGGGGCGCGGCTGAGCTTGTTCCTGTCAGCAGCGACCATGGTTGATACTGCGGCAATGTGATCCGCTTCCATGGAGTGCCGCAATCCCGTGATTAGGCCAAGGAGCAACAGTCCCGCTGGCGCTACCGTGTTAATGTTGCCCTCAAGAGGGGCAAACATCATTTCTAACAGGTGGTTAAACGACGCTGCTATCATTTTTTATCAGTCTACCAGCGTGTACTTGCTTGCCGGGATCGGCTGCCTTAGCACGATCTTTCTTGCAGGACTGCCGTCTATGGCCGCTTCAAACGTGATCACGCGCAGCGTTTCCGGGACTCCTATCATCACCTTGTCGGCAGACAGGATCTCTGAAGCTTTGTCTTGAATGTTGCTATCCTGCTTGCCGGCCTGGATCGACTTTACAACGTGGGCACAGTATGCTATCAGCGCCTCGTTTGCGTTTATCTTCATGTTCCGCTGGATTTTTTCCACTATCATCTTTGCAGAGCTGAAGAAAATCTCTTCGTCATAGTCAAAGATCCTTGTAAAGGCCGGCGCATCCGGCTCGCCCCTGATTGTAGCCTTGACGTGGATCATCGGCGCCTTGGCACCTTTGCCTTGGGGCTGCCAAAGCTGTACGTGTTCCCCTTGCCTCGATATTGATGCGGCCTGACAGGGTGGCCTTCAGTCTGCCCTTTCTTTGTGAGCGAAAGCCCGGCCAAGAGCTCGACTATGAGCCTGTTTGCAAGCCCTGAAGTGATACCTCCGTTGTATGAGTTGACATCGCTTACGTCATAGTTTGGCGCGACTTCAACCAGATCAAATGCAAACTTGTCCGGGTCAAACGAGGTGGAGAGCAGCCGCATGAGCCTCATGCCTTCCCTCGAAGTCAGGCCGTTTGGCTCCGGCTCACCTGTCCCCGGCGCATACGCGGGATCAAATGTGTCGATGTCCCAGCTGATGTAGACGCCATCGACGTTGTCATTTGCCCTGTCGGCAGCTTCCTTTGCGATCTGGTCGATTCCAAGCTCTTCAACGTCGAGCATCGTGAACCACTGGAAGTCCTGGTCGGCCATCCACTTGTAGAGGTCGGGGCCCGGCCAGTAGCCGCGCGGGCCAATCAGGGTATAGTTCTTGCCCTTCAGGCAGCCAAGCTCCATTATCCTTCGGATGTGCGCGCCGTGGTCGTACTTGAAGCCGCAGAGGCCCTGCGGGGCGCAGTCGGCGTGGGTGTCGATGTGGATCATGCCGATGTTCTTGTGCTTTTTCGCAAAAGCCCTGACGTTTGCAAACGTGATGGAGTGATCTCCTCCAAGCATCACGGGGATGCCGTCGATGTCGAGCACTTCCTTCACCTTGTCAGTCATCCTCCTGTGCGATTCGACTACGTCGCCCGGGGAGACCACGACATCGCCATAGTCGACTGTGCGGAACACGCCAAACGGGTCGACGCCGGTCTCGATGTTAAAGTGCTCGTAGGGCGGCGATGGCACGGTTGAAGCTGCGCGAATGGCCCTTGGCCCATAACGCGCGCCAGGGCGGATGGTCGTGCCAAAGTCAAATGGCTCGCCAATTATGGCGACGTCCGGCTTCACTTTTTTCAGCTCTGCGTTGCTCTTTAGCCACGGCAGCTTTAGAAATGTCGGTATGCCAACAAAGATCGGCTCGTCATTTCCCTTGTACGAATCACCATAAAATTCCATTCCCATTCGAGGTCGAGTTATGTAATTAGTAAGTATTTTTTAAATATTGCTAAGTAACCTACGTTTTGGGTTTCGTTCGGCCGCCGAACAATTCCATGCTTGCGGCAGGGAAAACGTAGATTACGTTTTTCTTTCTGAGATAAGGGCGGCGTATATAAACGGGAGCAGGGTTGTCGCCTCGCCGTGGATTGTAGTTTGCCGGGCCTTCGTGGTAACCTTGCCCCACGATATAGCTTCTGCGATCAGGGCGCCGCTCAGGCTCCCGTCCCACTCTGGCGCCGTGGTGATGTACACAGCATAGTCAAGCCCGCCCCGGAACTGGTTCCACCAGAGCGTGTGGTGCTTTGAAATGCCGCCGCCTATCATGAACGCGCCCGACTTTTTCGCTTCAAAAACGATATCTGACAGCCTGCTCTCGTCCTTTAAAATGTCTATCCTGAAGTCCTTGCGCTGCTGGTAAAAGAACCACACCTGGCTTCCCACCGCACCATCAACTATGCCAGGCACAATGACCGGGATCTTGTTCTTGTGGGCCCAGTAGAGAAACGACGACTGGTCAAGGGTGCTACCGATGTAGTCGGTTATTTCGTAGGTCGCAACGCTGCGCTTGCCCTCCTTGTACATTTCGTTTAAGCACTTTTGCACCTTTTCTTCGATGAGCGGGCCGTAGCTGTCCATCGGCACGAGCACATTGCCTAGCCTGTGGATGTTCTTGCCCAACAGCATGCCGTCGTCCATGCGAAAGTCGCCGGCGTAGTACTTGTCATATGTCCTTGCAATGTCGTGGTCCAGCGCGCCGCACGTGGTAATTATCACGTCGCACATCCTATTCTTTACCATGTCGCGCACTATCCCCCTTGCGCCCGTAGATATTAGTGCGCCTACAAACGACAGGAACTTGGCGCAGCGTGGCTCGTTTATCATCCTGCGCAAAATGTCAACACCGTCGGCAAGGTTCCGCGACTCAAAGCCGCCGGAATTTGCCATGTTTGAGAAGATTGAATTGACGTCGTTCTGCTTGATCGCGTAATCCTTTACCGCGCTGCGCAAAAGGCCCCTGCCTTTTCTCACTCTGCCGGCCATGCTCAGGCATATTGACGCTGCAGTATAAAATGTATTGCTGTTAGACGCGGAGCATGATGTCTATTGCAAGAACAACGGTCCCCACTGCCACAGTTATTATCATGAACGGGAAGCCTATCATGAACCACCTGTTGAAGCTTATTGGGTGACCGTTCTTTTCGCTGATGCCGGCCGCAATTATCCCCGCGCTTGACCCGATGAGCGTGCCGTTGCCACCAAGAGCTGCCCCCAGCGCCAGTGCCCACCAGAGCGGGCTGACCTGAAAATCGCCAACCAGTGTCGTAATGTTTGGGTTGGCGTTAAGGGTATGGATAACCGGAATCATGGTTGCAGTGAATGGGATGTTGTCGACCAACGAGCTTGCGATTGCGGAAAGCCAGATTATTACGAGGAAAGTGAGCCACGGGTCGCCGCCTGTCGCAGAGATGGTGGCAGATGACAGCAGGTCTATCATGCCTGCGTGCTCGGCAATTCCCACGATTATGAAAAGGCCTGTAAAGAATATGAGGGTCGGCCAGTCTATTTCGTGGAACACCCTTTCAGGGCTTGCCCTCGTGATGACAAGCAGTACCGCGGCCCCGCCAAGCGCGATTATTGATGGCTCGATATGGAGCGCGCCGTGTACGACAAAAAGCGCTATGACACCAAGAAGGACTCCGAACGACTTTTTCAGCAGGCTCTTGTCTTTCAGGTAGGAGTTTTCGTCTTCCTTCATCACTTGCTCAATGTTCTGGACTTGGGCCTTCAGGTCTTTTCTGAACATGAATTTCAGCAGGAACAGCGAGACCGCGAACGATACTGCTACAGTCGGGCCCATGTGGATTATGAACGCGTTAAAGTCAATGTTGGCGGCAGAGCCTATCATTATGTTTGGCGGGTCGCCGATGAGGGTGGCGGCCCCACCCACATTTGACGCAAGTGTCTGTGCAAGGATGAACGGTATTGGTGAGAGCTTGAAGACTCTAAAAACTGCTATGGTAACTGGCACCATCAAAAGGACTGTGGTTACATTGTCGATAAACATCGACACCACAGCCGTAAAGGTGCATAAGATGAGCATCAGCTTCCAGAGGTTGCCTTTGCTGGCCTTGGTTGCCCTGATCCCAACCCACTGAAAGACGCCCGATTCAGCAAGAATGGCGACTATTATCATCATGCCCATCAGCAGGCCGATGGTATTGTAGTCGACTGATCCAACGACAAATTCAAAGCTCTCTTCTGCCTGCAAGGTTCCAAAAGTGATCGCGGCGGCGATTATCGCTATTGCGCCAATGAGCGCGATTGTACTTCTGTGGTAGAATTCAAACGACAGCACTATGTAGACTGAAATGAGGATGAGTGCCGAGACAAGGATCATCGGGTGGATGTCCATCCCCAGCGCCGGCGGCACAGTAAATATCAGGACAGCAAAAGCTGCAATGAGGCCTATGCCGATCGCGATTTTTTTTGGGGCAGCTTTTGGCTGCGCGGCAACTTCCAAAACCTACGTAATTATTAAATCGTCGTATAAATATAGTTCGGACTCATTGCACCTGGTTTGCCACGATGTTTCTGACATAGTCTGTGACCTCGAGGCCGTTCTGGCTCGCCTTTTCATTGAGGCGCTCCCAGATCCTCCTGTCTGATTTTCTCCGAGGGTCAAATACAAGGCGCACAGTCAGGAGACCTTTTGGCGCTCCGCGCTTTACTCCGGTCGCTTCCATTTCTTCCTGTAGTCTGGACTGCGCGGCGGCTGCCATGAGCCTATCGTGGATCTCAGGCCTTCTTGCAATCCTTATGGCTTCATATGTCGTAATTTCACCCTTCTCTATCTTTTCCTGCAGTGGCTGCGGCAGGATCAGCATGCTAAGCCACTCGCTAATAGTGCTCTTGGGCAGCCCGTACTTTGCCGACGTGCCTGTCATACCTCCTCTTGTCGAGTCAACCAGCTTTTTCACCATGCGTGCCTTTTCAAGCGGCGACAGGTCCTTCCGTATTAGATTTTCAAAGAGCGACGCTGCTTCTGCTTCGGCACCTTCAAGCTCGGTGATTACCGCCGGCACTTCCCTGACACCCTTGGCGCTAAGCGCGAGAAACCTCCTGCGGCCGATGAGCAGTTTGTAGCGCCTGCTTTCGTCGTCAAAGCGCACAACTAATGGCTGAAGCAAATCAAACTTGGACAGGTGTTCCTTCATTAGCTGGTCACTGTCGTCCTTGCCAAAAGCCTGATCCTTCCGGACATTTTCCTCTGCAACGTCGATTAGCTCTACCGGGATGTTCTTGACCTTCAACACCTGCTAATTACTAATAATCTTATTTATAAATATCGATTTGGCTGCAAAAAGTTTTCCTTTTTGCCGCTTGAAAAGTAAACTACGTATCATTTTTTGTATTCTGATGCGTAGTTTACATTTTTTACCCTAAGCCTTATATCATTTCTAGACAACCTTCAGAGGAATGCGAAATAACTTGAGTGAGATGCTCCGGACCGAGCAGACCGCCGTCAGGACCGCCTTCCTCAGTTATTACATTTCAATGTACAACACTGTGAATAAGGAAATTGGATACTCTAACGCGCCGGTCACGGTCGACGAGATCTATGACTTCATCCAGGACCTAAAGCATGAAGCCGACAGGCAAGTTCCAGACATTAGAAAAGAAGACATCAGCTTTTGCTTCCACGTGCTTCAGGCGTCCGGCGTATGCAGGATTTGAGTTCGACAGTCGAACCTTTGGCATATTTATGAGTATGGCAAACCTTATATATTTACTATATATTTGAACAATCCATGGCAATTCTTGATGCGTACGGGATAGCAATCATTGGATTTCTGATACTTTCGCTCGGAGTCGGCATAATGACATCACGGCTTGTGAAAAAGAGCAGCAAGAGGTTCATGATTGCGGGCAAGAGTCTCCCACTAATGTTTGTAGGGACTATGCTTGCCGCCCAAGCAATCGACGGCAACTCGTCGGTTGGCAATGCGGCACTGGTCTACCAGTTCGGGTTCTGGGCAGGGGCCGCGATCCCGATCGGACTTGCAGCATGCCTTTTCATGACCGGGCTATTCTATGGGCAGAAGCTCAACAAGATGTCGATGTTGACCCTGCCGGACTTTTACTACAGGAGGTTTGGCAAGGGTCCAGAAGGGATTTCTGCCGTCCTAATGATGATTAGCTTTACCATTCTTGTCGCTGGCAACTTTGCTGCGACTGGCTTTATCCTGTCGGCAGTGCTCGAGATCGACTTTTTATGGGCAGTGCTTATTGGCGCAACCGTGGTTCTGGTATATACTTTCGCAGGCGGCCTTTTCGCATCAGCGTACACGGACATTTTCCAGATATACCTTGCGATTATTGCGTTCTGGGCCGCGTTTCTGTTCTTCTATGGCGGATATGCCGGCGTCCCATTTGCGGAAATACTTGGCGCTGCGCCGCCCGGCTACCTTGATCTGTCGGGCCTAACCGACCTTGCAGCCGGCGCGCTGATCAACTGGCAGGCCATAGCTGCGCTTGCGCTTGGAGACATCGTCGCACTCGACTTTATGGAAAGGGTGTTTGCTGCAAAGGACCCCAAGACAGCGCGCCGCGGCGCGTTCATGGGAGGCGGGCTGACTGTGCTCACTATTATCCCGACGAGCATGCTTGGGATCGTGGCGTTGTTTTTCCTGCCAGACATCACCGATCCGTTCCTTGCCTACCCTGAGCTGGCGCTAAACCACGTTCCATTTGTAATCGGAGCCATGCTTTTGATGGGTGTCTTGGGCGCGTCAATGTCAACTGCAAACGGCGGCCTGCTTGCAATTTCAAGCGTCGTCTCTAGGAACCTGATACAGCGTGACATTATGCGGGGCATCATGAAAAAGCCCGGAATGGAGGACAAAAAACTGCTAATGACCACAAGGATAGCCATTATACCAATGATGATAGCCGCCGTCATACTGGCCTATCTGATTCCTCAGCCGGGAGTATTCCTGATAGTGGCTTTTGACATCGTGTTTGCAGGCGCGCTGGCGCCCCTGACATTAGGCTTGTTTTGGAAGAAGGCGAACATGCCTGCTGCTATAGCATCGCTCATTGCTGGGACATTGCTAAGGCTGGTTCTATTCTTCTTCTTCTCGCCAAACTACTTGGACTATTGGGCGTCTGTGGGCTTGGACACGACAACGCTCGTGACGTACGCCGGGCTTGACGGGTTCATACCACCAATGGTGTCCTTTGCGCTCTTTATCGGAGTCGCGCTTGCCACGCAAAAGAAGTATCCTGGAGAGCAGAGACATGGAGTTGTCGACTATGTCCCACCAGAAGAAGATGTCGTCAGGGGAGAGGACCTGAAAGGGTTCGTGACACCTACTGGGGGCAAGCTCGCATAAACTAATTAACCGTCCCCAAGCTCTCTTTCCCTGTGCCAAGCCAGGGGTATGCGACCATAGGACTTAAGCCAACGATTCTGACCCGGCTGCAAAAGGACACTGACGAATTTTACCCCGGCATGTTCCTTCCAAGCGCGCTCATTATCATGATGAACGAGGTCAAGCGCGGCTTTTATTCAATAGAGATGCACAATGTAAAGGCTGACTTTTCAGGCCACTACACGTCGCTTACCATACGCTCCGACGTCAAGGCATGGCTTGAAGAAAACTATAAAAAACTGAAGGACGACTACGACAGGAAGTACAAGGCCAACAGTTTTACCCAATTTGCAGGCGTCTGTATGCTCAACATGTTCGAATCAAAGGCGGCGGCACATGACAACGTCGTCAAGATTAAGGAAGCCGACTTTAGGTGGCTTGCAGAAGAGTACGAAAAGAGAAAGCAAGATTACAGGGCAAAGTACGGCGTGCAGAGCTTTGAGCAGTTTGCTGACATATTCTTGAAAGAGCTCTTGGAAAAAGTAAATGCCGCGAAAAAGCTATTGACGTTCTAGTGTGAGCCCGTAGTCTACCAATGTCAGCGGAGTCATCCTAGGCGGATGCGGGGCCGCTGCTTGGCCCACAAAGTCCAAGTTCCAGCCGGAAATTGGAAGCAGCCCGGCCAAGACTGAAGCAAAGGAGACGATGGTGACAAGGTGCAAACCAAGCCCCACCGACTAGTTTTTTCCTTTTCTCTAAAAGATAAAAGAGGACATGCTGCTAGCTAGCATTGCTTGACGCTCCGGGACCGCGTAATTTCCATTTTGGAAAAATCGCCTGCCGACCAGTACTCGCTTTATCGGCAGGCAGGCACTGCAAGAATGTCGGAATTAACAAAAATAATTGCCGAGCTGCAGCAAAAGAAAATCATCCACGTGACAAAATACAGAAAGAGCAGGCGAACAGGTCTGGACATCCCTGTCTATTCGCTGTCAGCCGGCAGGCGCGGCAGGCTTGACGTCCACGGCCTGCTAGCGGGCGTCACTTCAGAAAGGCTTGTTGAATACGATTTTCTTGCCCGAAACCTTGTGCCTCCTCTCAAGAAGGCAAAAATCCTCGATATCGGATCTGCCGGGTCTGCGCTTGTACAGGCGATCAGGGGATTTGGAAACAGCTGGCAGGCATTTGGGATCGATCTGGCACAGGGCAGTGACGCGATGATGGACGCCAGATCAACGGGGTTCCGGGACGGAGCATTTGATCAGGTGATCTGCATAAGCACCATCGAGCACATCGGTGTTGACGGCGAAATTGACGACAAAAACGGCGACGCAAAGGCAGCACAGGAAATTTTTCGCATGTTGAAAAAAAGCGGCAGCGCGATACTAACCGTGCCATACGGCAAGAGTGAAAAGCAGGAACACCGGGTCTACGACAGAAAAGCACTTGGCGAGCTTGTCAGCAATTTCTCGGTTGCAAAGAAAGAGTTCTACCGCTATGACGCCGGGAAATGGAAAAAGTGCAGCCAAGCAACTGCCGATAAGACCAATTCTCAGGTCCCGCTGCACCTGCACAGCGCTGCCTGCGTCTGCCTATTGCTGAAAAAGCACTGAATTTTTAAAAGCAAGTGCAATTTTACAAAGAGGGTGGACAGTAAGCATACATTCACGGGAAGAAAAATCGACCCCCCAAAAGTTTCCGCAGACATGACAGTTACAGACCTGATCAAGTTTTACGGCTCGACAGGCTACAATGCGCGCCGGCTTGCCGAAGCTGCAGAGACCCTGCAGGACATGATAAATACCAACTCGACGGTCTGCCTGACACTGGCAGGTGCAATGACCCCGATTGGCCTTGGTCGGACGATCTCGGAAATGGTAGAGAAGGGCTTTATCGACTGGATCGTGACGACCGGCGCCAACGTTTATCACGACCTCCACTTTGCATACAACCTGCCGGTGAGGCAGGGACACTTTGACGTTGATGACGATGTCCTCTACGCAAAGCAGATCGTAAGGATATACGACGTTTACATAAAGGAGGTGGGCACGCTGCAGGCGCAGGACTTTATCGTGCAAAAAGAGATGAAGAGGGCAAAGGACGTACCGCCAAACGCATCCACTGCAGACATTGGCTACGCGCTTGGCAAGGCGGCCAAGGAAAACGCCCGGTACCCGGAAAAGTCGTTCCTTGTCAAGGCGTACGAGCACAGGGTGCCAGTATACATGCCGGCGATAGGCGACTCGTCAATCGGTCTCAATATGTTGCCACTGCTTCTTGAAGGTAAGGGCGTATTTCCAAACGTCATACTTGACGTCGCCGAGTCAGCCGCCATCTTGTGGAAGAGCGAGCGCTCTGGCGGGCTGGAGCTTGGCGGCGGAGTGCCCAAGAACTTTTTCCAGCAGACTGGCCCGGCATTATATCAAATATTGAAGATAAAGGAGGGCGGGCAGGACTACCTCATACAGATTACAGACGCCCGGCCGGACACGGGCGGCCTCTCTGGCGCCACGCTCCAGGAGGGCAAGAGCTGGGGGAAGATCAAGACCTCTCATAAGGGCAACGTGATAGTCTACGGCGACGCGTCGGTCTACTTCCCGCTGCTCTGCTCTTACGCAATGTCTGTGTGCAAGCCAAGAAAGCACAAGCGGATATTCGAGAAAAAGGACGGGTGGGTGCAGGAAATGAAAAGGATGTACTTTAAAAACAAATAGTCAGACGAAACTTTCGGCCTTAGCCGTCCACCGGCCAGACTTTTTATCAAGCTCGAGCTGGCCCACGAGGCTGCCTTTTGAATAAACCTTGGCGTGCTCTGCGCCGCCAAACATCGCCGACAGGAGGTCGCGCTTTTCGTGGTAGCCCGACTCTACAACCTTGGCTCCCAGCTTGCCGCTGGCTTTTTTGATTATGCTGCGCGCGACGGACCAGTCGCCGCTCCATGCTATCATTTCAAAACTGCCGAACTTTATCGTCTCCATCGTGTAGCCAGCTAATTTTGCTTGAAACTTTTGGCTGTTCTTTTTCGCGTACACGTTCATCCACTCGACCACGTCTACCGCCTTGCCCTGCTGCACCGCGAAACTGTCAGCCCCTGCCAACGCTTTTTCTTTGCCGCTGAGGCATATTTGAAACCTTTTATCAAGCGCTCACTAACAATGTACATGGAGACGGAGCCGAGGACGTTTCCGTGCCAAAAGTGCGGCCGCCCCTTCGTGGCCCACCAGCCCTATGAGGAGTACGACATTGCCCTGACCAAGCCATGCCGGATCAAAGACCACGACGCGCCCCAGCTGTACGAATGTGAAAACTGTGACCATCGGAACGTCCTGTACTGGTGCCGCGGCGGGTAACTGCTTTATTCAATATTGCAATACAGTATGCATGGCCCAAGGAGAGCCGGAGTAGACTATAGCGAGCCAAACCTCGACCCGCTTGTGTGCGACATTTGCAGCAAACCGTTTGACAGCCTTGACTAGCTGGGCGAGCACCAAATGATAGAACACGACATGTAAATACAGGGGCCAGGATCGTCCGGTTAATGCGCACTTTCATCGCAGTCGACGTGTCAACCGGCGCGATAGCCAGGCTGCAAAATGAAATAATGGTCGCAGGCTGGAGCCCAAAAGACATCAAGCCTGTCGAGGCCAGCAACTTTCATTTCACGCTCATTTTCCTAGGCGAAAAAAGCGACAACGATGTTGACAGCATCAAAGCCAAGATGGCACAGGTACAGTTCGAGCCTTTTCCGCTCACCTACACCGGCGTCGGCGCGTTCCCAAAGCCGGCGTCGTCCCGGGTAGTCTGGGTCGGCGTCGATCAGGTGGGTGGCGAAAAACTAACCGCGCTTGCAAATGACGTGGTGGCAAAAATGGCCGAGCTTGGATTTTCTGCCGACAAGCCATTCTCCCCACACTTGACTATTTTCCGCGCTAGGGGCCGGCCATTCCAGACAATCGACATTTCTGCAAAATATCAGGGCAGGACATTTGGCTCCGATCTCATAGACAGGGTGCACCTGAAAAAGAGCGACCTCGCACCCTCGGGCCCGGTCTACTCGAACATTTATACCGTAGAAGCAAAGAAATGAACCACGATGTCCAACGTCAGCGCAATAGTAGCCAAGGCACTGCCTCTTTGCGAGCCCTCGCCTAGCGAAGAGCGCAGGATAAGCGCGGTAGCGGAGAAGGCAAAGGCGCTTGTTGGTAAATATGTCTCCAGCCTGGGCGATGTCGTCGAAGTGGTGTTTGGCGGCTCATTTGCAAAGGGTACATGGCTTCATGGCGACGCCGACATCGACATTTTTTTTAAAGTAAATCCTTCTGTTGCGGTTGAAAAGTTTGAAGAGCTGGGCAGAACCATCGGCCAGAAGGCCCTGAAAGGTCACGAGCCTAGGCTGCGCTATTCAGATCATCCCTACGTCGAAGCGTTCGTGAAAAATGTCAGGATCAACGTCGTACCATGCTATGACGTCGAGCAGAGCAGGTGGCAGAGCGCGGCAGACAGGTCGCCCTTCCACACCGAATTCATCCGCGGCATTTTTGATGGCGAAAAAAGAAAGCAGGCGAGGCTCTTGAAAAAATTCTTCAAGGCAGCCGGGATATACGGCGCGGAAATTTCCACTGGCGGCTTTAGCGGCTACGTTTCAGAAGTGCTCGTGTTGGTATACGGCTCGTTTGAGGGCGTGCTGCGCGCGGCGGCGGACTGGCAGGCGCGGCAGGTGGTCGCAGCCGGCGACTACGATCCAGACATTGTCAAGGGGTTCAACAGCCCTGTCATAATCATCGATCCTGTGGACAGCAGGCGGAACCTTGGGACTGCAATTTCGCCCGAGAGCGCGGCCAAGTTTATGCTGGCTGCACGGGCATTTCTTGACAGGCCGTCACTACAGTTCTTCAAGGACAATCAGCGCGGCACTGCTGCAAGCAAATTACTTCCAAATGTACTAGTAGTGGAATTCTCGCACAGGGAGCGGAGCCCCGACAACATCTGGGGCCAGCTCAAGCGGAGTGTAAACGCGATAGCAAAGCAGCTTGAGCTGGCGGATTTTGTAGTGCTGCGAAGGTCGTGCGTCACCGACGAAAAAAAATCGGCCGCATTTGCTTTCCTCTTCGAATCGACTACTATTTCGCCTTATACAAGAAAGAAGGGGCCCGAAGTTTTCAGGAAAAACGATACTACGAGCTTTCTCTCCAGCAGGAAAAAGCCGCTGGTAGCTTGGGTTGACAAAGAGATGAGGGTCGTCAAGCTGGTGAACAGGAAGGCAACGGACGCGAGAAAGTTTGTCAGGTCGCTCCTGAAAAACGCGGAAAACAGTGGAGTTGCAAAGGACCTGATTGGAGGCAAGCTCCGAATTTATAGCGGGAGCGACAGGAAAGTCAAGGGAGTGGCAAAGGAGGCCGTTGGCGGGGTTGTTTCGACAGAACGTCTCATTTTCGGATGAGCTGGACATAGGGTCGCCAGAGCTCGTGCCGCTCATATCCTACCCGCGCTTTTCAGACGTTGAATACAAGAATCGCATCGCGGAAATGGAATCGCTCGGCGTAACGTCGATAATGCTGGGCGGGAGGACAACCATCAACGGCTCGCGCGTGGCCGGCAAGGGGCAGGTTGGGCTCGTGCTCCAAGCAAAGATCCGGGACAAGACCTGCGCCCTCAAGATAAGGAGGATCGACGCGGACAGAAAGACGATGGACGAGGAAGCGCGCCTCCACAAGATTGCAAACGGCGCCGGCGTGGGCCCGCGCCTTGAAGGTCACACAAGGAACCTGATTGGAATGGAATTTGTCGACGGCCAGAGCATCGTCAACTGGGTGGAAGGCGCCGCAAAGGGCAGGCTGCGCAGGATGGCAAGGTCGGTCCTCGAGCAGTGCTACAGCCTTGACAGGGCGGGGCTTGACCACGGCGAGCTCAGCCGGTTGAACAGACACGTGATAGTGTCTGACAATCCATGCATTATCGACTTTGAAAGCGCAAGCACGGCGAGAAAGACTTGCAACGTGACTGCGGCAGCGCAGTCGATTTTCCTGCACGGAGCCGTCGCCGACAGGGTAAAGAAAACCCTTCAGGCTGACAGGGAAAAAACGCTTGTCGCTCTCAAGACTTACAAGCGGGACCAGTCGAGGGCCAACTTTGACGCGGTTCTGGGCTCGCTTCCATTTTAGGCAAGAGACAATGCCTGAGCGCGTTTCAAACAGTAAAACGGCAGCGCTGAAGCACCTGGCAGTCGTAGACGCGCGACTTGCCGTGATAATCAAGTCGGTTGGCGCTTACGAAATCAAGCTGCGTGGGGACCCGTTCCAGTCGCTTGTGGAGGCCATAATATACCAGCAGCTTGCCGGGGGCGCGGCAGACACGATATACGGCCGGTTCGACAAGATCTACGGCAGGTTTCCCCGGCCGTTGCAGCTGCTGGCAACTAAGGATTCCAAATTGCGTGCAGCCGGCCTTTCTGCAAGGAAGATAGATTACCTCAAGGACCTTGCCTCGCGCGTGTCAGACGGCAGGCTGAAGCTTGGCCGGCTGCCGGAATTGCCGGACGATGAGGTGGTTGAACAGCTGGTGCAGGTGAAGGGGATCGGCAGGTGGACAGCAGAAATGTTTCTGATCTTTTGCCTTGGCAGGCCGGACGTGCTCCCAGTGGGAGACCTTGGATTGCGAAAAGCCATGCAAAAAGCGTATTCGCTTGCCGAGCTTCCGTCGCCGGAAAAAATGCGCGGCATTGCACAGCCGTGGAAGCCCTACTGCAGCATCGCCACCTGGTACATGTGGAAGTCGCTGGAGAAGTTCAAAGGGATAGGATGATCACTTTATCTCTGTTATGAGCATCTTGACCGTGTTGACGTCAAGGTCCAGCTGCTCTGCTATCAGCTCTTCAGAAATCCCGGAATGGTGCAGGTTCCTCAATGCCTCTTTCTTTTCCTCATCGACGATGTTGCCTGGCGGGTAAAGCGAAAGCTCGTTTTCAACCGACTTTACGTATTTCAGAACTTTCTCAACGAGCTGGTCTGCGTCAACCTTTGGTTCGACAGAAATTACGAGCACGTGCTCCTTGACAGGAATGCTTATTAGCTTGACCTTTTCATAGCCGTAAGCGACGGACTTTAAGTTGCCAAGCTCCTGCGTGAACATCTTCCTCAGGTCCACGATGTATGCAGACTGGGCGAGGCTGATCTCGGGGCTCCGCCCTTTCAGGTATTCCTCGGTGTCGTTCTTTCTGGCGCTAGCACACAGGTGGCCGGACTTTTCCATGACTCCTGCAAACCTGATCTCGGGATCGAGCAACAACACGTCCTTTGAAAACTGCTCCGCTTTCATATGTAAAACGCGTAAACTAGGGAATAGCATATAGCCTTTACGCGCAATTTCCCACAAAAAGGAGAAAAAGGTCAGGAGGCCTTTAGCTGCTTCGGGTCCCTGATCCTGCCCCTGCCTGTCTTTCTCGGGGCAATGTTGCCGACCTTGCGTCCTGGCGGGGTTGTCCTGCCGACTGACGACTGGCGGCCGATGTGCTGGTGCCTTCCACCGCCGTGCGGGTGGTAGACAGCGGCCTGGGCGATGCCTCTTACTGTTGGATAGAGCCTGCCGTGAGCCTGCATGTATTTTGCACGGTTGCCTGCCTTCAGGAACGGCTTTTCCTTGCGGCCTGCGCCTGCTACTGCGCCTACCATGGCCCGGCACCTCTGGTTGAGTATGAGGAACTTGCCCGATGGGAACTTAATCGTCACGCCCTCGGTCCCGTGCGCAAACACGACTGCGGACGACCCTGCTGACTTGATCAGCTTGCCCCCGTCGCCTGCGTTCTTTTCAATGTTGCAGACGACGGTGCCGTCTGGGACTGATTCCAAAGCCATAATGTTGCCGGCCCTTGCTGTCGTGCCGGTGCCGGCTTCAATCGTGCTTCCGACGATCGTGCCGTCCGGAGCCGGGACATAGGAATACTTGTTGTCGTCAAACAGTATCTTTGCCAGAGGCGCGTCTCGCCCCCTCTCGTGAATAATGTCAACTACCCTGCCGGTGTGATGATCTTCAAGCTTGAAATAGGGGTACTTTGCGGGCGCAATCTTGCCTACGATTATCGCCCGGAATTGCTTGCCTCCGCGGCCCCTTCTGCGAACTAGCGTTCTCTTGCCCATTTTTCAGTAACCAGCCGTCGAATAGGTGATTTTAAGCTTGTGTTATTGATTGCCCATACTGGCGAACCATTCTTCCTGCGCCTTTTTCATCTCTTTTGTCGACATGTCGCGCTTGTGGGTGGCAATCGACCAGAGGTGCCCCGACGGGTCCATCAGCTGACCGTTGCGGTCGCCCCAGAACGCGTCCATCACAGGCATGGTCACGGTGGCGCCGGCGGCAACTGCCTGCTTGAACACCTTGTCGACGTCCCTGACGTACACGTACAGCGTAGTGCTGCTCCCGCCGATCGATTGCGGCGAACGGGTCTTCCACTGGGGATTCTCCTCTGACATCATTACGCTTGAATCGCCGATCTTGACCTCGGCGTGCATTATGGTCTTGCCGTCTGGCATGTACATCCTGTACTTTTCCTTCGCGCCAAACGCCTTCTTGTAGAATTCAATCATCTGAGCCGCGTTGTGGAGAATGAGGGTCGGGGTTATGGTGTGGTAGCGTTTTGGAATCGGGCTGACCTTCCTTTTGGAAGCCATGCCGTACAAGCGAGCAGATAGCATTAAAAAGGTTCTGTACATAGATACTATATCTTGCCGCTGCTCTCAGGAATTGCTGCGGATATCTCCCATATCCACAAAAAATATATGATTTAGCGTACGCATTTCATAACGTATAATGAAAAAGTCCAGAGTTGCCACTGCAATCCCTAGGCAAAAGGGCGTTTCTGTCCCAAAGCCCAACCCAAAATGGGGCCGGGAAGAGGAGACAGAGGTCTTTGCCAAGAAAGTCAAGCTTTTCAGGCAGGGCAAGATTCCAGAGGACGATTTCAGGCGCTTCCGCCTGCAGCACGGGGCCTACGGCTCGCGCCTGCACATGGACTACAGCATGGTCAGGATAAAGGTGCCCGGCGGCGAGATGACGCCGGACCAGATTGAAAAAATTGCAAGCCTCTCGGAGGCATTTTCAATAGGCTCTGCGCACGTTTCGACCCGCCAGAACATCCAGCTCCACTGGGTGCAGCTGGAAGACGTCAGCGAGGTCATGAGGGGTCTGGTCGAGACTGGCCTTACGACAAGGGAGGCATGCGGCAACACCATCAGAAACGTCATGTGCAGCCACTTTGCCGGCGTCTGCCCCAACGAAGCATTTGACGCCACCCCATACTCGATGGCGATTGCCCGGTTCTTTTTGCGCAATCCGATGTGCCAGAACCTGCCCCGCAAGTTCAAGATCAACTTTGCATGCTGCGACCAGCATGGACTTGTAAGGGTTGCGGACATTGGCCTTGTGCCGGCGACAAAAGAGGAGAACGGCGCGACGGTTAGAGGATTCAAGATCTACCTTGGCGGCGGCCTGGGAGCCGCGTCTTTCATAGGCCACCTGCTTGAAGATTTCACTCCGGAGGGCAGGGTCCTTGCTACTTGCATGGCCACGGTCAGGCTGTTTGACAGGCACGGCAACCGGGAGAACATGGCAAGGAACAGGATGCGCTATCTAGTACACGAGATGGGCTGGGAGAAGTTCCAAAAGATGGCACTCAAGGAGCGCTCGATAGTTGAAATGACCACTTCGTACTTTACTGCGCAGCTCTTTGACGTCAAGTCCCAGGAAGACACTAGGCAGCTGCCAAAGGCGCCCCGGATGGCAAAGCTGCCGATGTTGAACGACCAGGTCACAAAGGAAAGCCCGGCGTACGAGCGTTGGCTTCATACCAACGTCGTTCCGCAAAAGCAGGAGGGCTATTTCACGGCGTTCATCACACTTGGAGCCGGCGACATTACCGCAAGCCAGCTACGGGTGCTTGCATCTGCTATTAGAGACTATTCCGCCGAAGCCGTCGCGAGGAACACGCCCCAGCAGAACTTTGCGGTGCGATACGTGCGCGGTACGGAACTGCGCGACTTTTACGAAAAGCTCGGGTCCGCCGGCCTTGCAAACCCCGGCGCGCTGACCATTGCGTCCGCGGTGGGATGCTCCGGCACCACGTCGTGTAACCTTGCAATAACAAACTCACACAGGCTCGCAAAGGAAGTGCAGCGCAAGTTCCTAGAGCTCGGTCTTGACACCGACGATTCCCTGCGCGACGCGACGATCAAGGTAAGCGGCTGCCCAAACTCTTGCGGTCAGCACGAAATCGCGACCGTCGGGTTCTTTGGCGGCGCGACCCGGATGAACAACTCGATGGTTCCAACGTACACGATGCTGTTTGGAGGAAGCGCCGGCGAGCAGGGCGAGCTGGGAAAAGCAGCAATGCGCGTACCGGCAAAGCGCGTAATCGACACGGTGTTGAGGGTAATCGAGCTGTACAGGCAGCAAAGGTCAGAAAGCGAGACGCTGCACCAGTGGGTGGTCAGCGTGACAAAGGGCCGCGGAGCCGGGGGCATCAAGAACCTCGAAGACATGAAGGCGGCCCTCGCGCAGGTGATACAGCTGCCTGCCCAGGAGCAGGACCCTGACGCCTATAGGGATTATGGCAGCGACTCTGGCTTCTCTGCCAAGACTGCGAGAGGAGAATGCGCAGCTTGAGGGCGGGGGCGGCAAAAAAGAAAGCAGCAAAAACATCATCAGGCTCTGCTGTCCAGCTTCCAATAGTGTGCGATGCCGACACGCTGCGCTCGCTGGTGCGCAAAAAGGCGGTGCGCGTTGTCGACGTGCGCAAGGCTGACGACTACAAGCAGGAACACATACCGACTGCGGTCTCGCTGCCCCTAGCCCGTGTGCTTGAAAACGACACGCCGGAAAAAATAGTGGGCATCATGGAAGAGCTTGGCATATCAGACAAGACGCCGGTGGTGATATACGACGACACTTTTGGCGCCTTGGCTGCCAGGGTTGCGTGGACGTTTCAATACGTCGGCCACATCAACACCGCGCTGCTCGAGATGACTTTCCGGCAGTGGAAAGAGCTTGGGCTGGAAACCGAAAAGCAGGCGCGCACTTTTCCAAAGGCAAGACATTTGCTCAACGTCAACAGGAACATCTACGCTGACGCTTCGTACGTCGAGAATGTAAAATCGCAGCCCGGCAAGCTGCTCGTCGACTCTAGGGAGCGGCTGAACTTTCTGACCGAGCACATACCTGGCGCAAAGAACATTCCTTACACTATGGTGGGATCGAACGGCAGCATCCTGCGCAAGGCCGACGAATTGAAAAGATTCATTGAAAACCGCGGCATAACAAGCAACGCAGAAATTATCACTTACTGCGGAAGCGTCGGGACGCTTTCTGGCCTGACCTACTATGCGCTCAAGCTGGCAGGCTTCCAGAACGTCAGGCTATATCCCAAGTCGTTCAAAGAGTGGAAGGCCCTTGGCAAGCCGAAGGAAGAGTTCAAGGACGCCGCGTATTGGGACCTGTCGGCAGAATAGTCATGTCAAAGAGGCTCATTGTCTGTCTCACGGGGATGCCGGGCGCCGGCAAGTCGACCGTCGCGTCCTTTCTCAAGGAAAAGGGCTTTGCACTAGTGACCATGGGCGACGCCGTGAGGGAGGAAGCAAAGAGGCAGGGCCTCGAGCCCACGGACGCCAACCTCGGCAGGCTGATGCTAAAGCTGAGGCAGGACCTTGGGCAAGGCGCGGTGGCGCATCTGGTTTTGCGAAAGCTGGAGCGGGACGGCAACTATGGCAATGTTGTCATTGACGGCATACGCAGCATACCCGAAGTCGAAGTTTTGAAAAATGTCGGCCGCGTCAAATTACTTGCAATCCACGCGTCGCAGGAGACTCGCTTTAAGCACCTGGTGGACAGGGCCAGGTCAGACGTCCCTGCAAGCAGCGACGAATTCGCCGGCCGGGACAAGCGCGAGCTTTCAGTCGGGATAAGCGAAGCGATCGCGCTCGCAGACGAAACCATTTCCAACAACGAGCTGACGCTTGAGCAGCTAAAGCAGCATGCCTACGACATTGTCAAGGAGTGGCTCGGGGTGGCAAGAAAAAGTTGAAAAAGCCGGCAATAGAGTCGCCGATAGAGCTAAGGGTCGAAGCTTCGGTCAACCCGTCTGAAGATCCGCAAAAGGTGATCGGCGCGATTGAAAGCGTCATTGAGAGGTGTTCGCCAGAGTTCCGCTACGGCAGCAGGGTAGTAGGGCGAGGAGCCGGGAGCGAGCCACTGTCACTGCTGTACGAGCAGGTGCGATCGAGGTCCGCGATGGGCGTGCTGCGGCGGATGCTGATCGACAACCGCGCCGGGGACAGCACTTGGTTCTTGCTCAATAAGCAGGCAGCCACAACGGGCATTGCCGCAGTAATAGAC
>DATEUD010000084.1:0-5311 GCA_035283265.1 Nitrososphaera sp. | reverse complement strand
TGACGACGCGACGGACTCCATAATTTCCATGCACGGGTCGCTTGCAAGAAACGACATCAACTGCATCGTGCTCGACGGGCTTGTGATCAGCATGTACAACATAATCGACGGCGAGAGGGTCGCAGCCGAGACCGGGCTCCCGGTCGTCGCGATAACGTTTGAAGACTCGAAGGGGCTTGAAGGCAGCATCAAGCACCATTTTGCCGACTGGCAGCACAAATTAGAGCAATACCAGAAGCTGGGCATCCGCGAAATGGTCACACTAAGAACCGGCAAGAGTCTTTTCATCCGCTCTTGGGGGTTAAGCCAAAAAAGGGCAGTCGCAATTTTGAACTCATTTACGCTGCAGGGGTCGGTGCCAGAGCCAATCCGGGTGGCGAAATTGGCCGCGCGGTCGCATGCCAATGCTTTAAATTAGAACTTCTAAAAGAAATAGGTGCGGTGGGGTGGCAGAGCGGCCATGCGTTCGCCTGCAGATTGTTCAAGCAGCGAGCGGATTTATAGGGGTTCGAATCCCCTCCCCACCTTTATTATCAAACGCCGCGTAAATGATCCATGTTGAAGAAAGAATCTACAGCCGTCGCGCGCCTGATCTTCCAATATGCGGTTGCATTTGTCATCACGATCATACTTACAGTGCTTCTCTACAATTACTTTATCGGGTTTTCGAGGCTAACAAAGAGATATACAGCGTGTTGGGTGTATTCAATACGCTGCTTTTCTGGGAGTTTCCAGTAGCTTCCTCAATATTCTTTTACCACTTTTTCAACGACAGGGACGCATCCAAGGCCGGGACATTCTGCACCTTTAATCTTGTAGTGATGCATGCTACCGTCTTTCTTCATTTCATGCTTACTGCACGAGAATCACGATTATAGGGCAACATCTTTCTTTGAACAGGAGAGTGCAGGGTTCCAAATTGCAATGTTCTTGCCTGGAATGTTTCTATGCCAGCTGATAATTGGACGTAGATTAATTCCTAAAATTGTCTTAAGACATAGAAAAATAAGGGGGTAGATTGGGATTCAGACAAACTCTTATTCACACCGGCGCCGTAATTACGACGTGCGCAGTTTCCGCCACGTCTTTACCGTGAACGCAGACATTAACAAAGTCTGGGAATTTTACACTGACATCGGGCACCTACAAGTCATTTCGCCGCCGCACATTCAGCTCAGGCTGGTCAAGTCGACTCACCAAAAGCTGGTGCAAGGCTCTGAAGTGTGGCTGACCGGCATACTCCTCAGTAGGAGCAACTGGCACTCTAAAATCACGTCGCTTGCGCTGTACGAATATGTCGACGAAATGCTCACGGGCCGGCTCCGGGTGTGGAAGCACCTGCACGGCTTCAGCAAGACTGGCGACAGGACCGAGGTGAAGGACGAAATCGACTTTGAGCTCCACTACGGCTTGCTTGGCAGGATGTTTGAAGGCTATGTCTATTCACAGCTGGAAAAAATCTTTGCACATAGGAAAGAAGCTACAATCAAGGCGCTGGAAAACTAGATCACTTTGACAGACTTGGCCAGCTGGTAAGCTGATTTCTTGTCCATATTTGTCTTGCTCAGGATCGTGTACCTGTCAGGCCGGAGTGACTGCGCAGTCACCAATGCCTTCACCACGTGCTCTTCTGCTAGCTTGATCTGTTTGGCCTTGGTGGGCGCGCCGACGTTTTCAAGCGTCGCGGCGATCTTCTCCCAGTCAAGCTCGTGCAGTTTTGCCATCATTATCGTACCTATGCCGACGCGCTCGCCGTGGAGTCCATAGCTCGGGCCGACAACGTACTCAACTGCGTGGCTGAAAAGGTGCTCGGCCCCGGAGCAGGGCCTGCTGCTGCCCGCAATGCACGCTGCGACGCCGGCGCTTATAAGCGCTTCAACGATCGTGCGTATGCTGAACTGGCTCTTGCGCTTCAATCTTTCAGACTCGTCAAGGATTATCTTGGCGCTCATATACGCAAGGTTTGCCGCGTAGCTGCCAAAGTATTCGCCCTTTTCGTCCCGCGCCAACTCCCAGTCCTTGACCGCAGTTATTTTTGCAACCAAGTCGCCGCAGCCGGCGGCAAGCAGCCTTGGCGGGGCCTGCGACATGAGGTGCGTGTCTGCAGCCACGCCTATGGGCGTGTTTGTCTTTATGGAATAGGGCTTGTCAGTGCCCCTTACAGAAACAAAAGGGCTCGACATGCCGTCGTGGGACGCCGACGTCGGCACGCTCATAAATGGCCTGCCTACCTTGAACGCAGTCATTTTTGCCACATCGACTGACCGGCCGCCGCCAAATCCTATCACGAAATCGGGCAGCCTGTCGGCGATCTTGGCCTGCAGCCTGGCGACCGTATCCATTGACGCGTCGCTTACCACGTGCCAGGAGCTCTTGAGCGCCGCCTTTTCAAGCGACGCGCTGCATTGCCCGCCGGCCCTTGCCTTCACTACTGCACCCGTTATGACTGCTACCCTTGTCACGCCGGCGTCAATCGACCTGACAAGCGAGCCGACCTCTGAAACGATGCCCTCGCCTATGAGTATCTTTCTTGGCAACTCCATGAGGTGGGTCGGCGCAGAATTCAATTGAAAAGACCTGCGCAAGGCAAATAATAAAGCTTGTACAACTATTCGTTGATCTCTTCTTTGGAATCCGAGTTCATGTCGCTGCCTTCAGTCTCTGCTGCCGGCGCTTCCACTGTAGCCACACCGGCTGCAGCCTGACCGGCCACATCTGCGGTCGCGTAGCCATGCCCTACCTTTGTTATCCTGATCTTGACGCTGTCTCCTACGTTTGTGCCAACGACAAAGATGACCAGTCCCTGCACCCTTGCAACTCCGCTGTCGCCCCTCTTGCTCATCGACTCGATCTTTACTTCGTACTCTTCGCCTACTCGTACAGGCGATGGCCTGAACGGCCTTGGACCACCAAACCTTCTACCGCCGCCACCGCCGTAGCCACCAGAGCCTCCGCGGTAGCCGCCGTCGCTGCCTCCGTAACTCGAACTGTCTTCCAAATTGGATCGCTCCGTATATTAAAACGGGTAAGTATTTCAACTTTATTTTCCTTCGGGCAGGCGAGCCAAATATTTAATACAGGCATCAGGTCAAGGAACGTAATAACCCGTGCTTGCGCCGTTATTTGATGGCCAATTAAGGGATTGCATTAATGCAGCGTAAATCGCCTTACCAGGAATCTACAAGCCAAAATATCATGGCAGTGATACTGCAGAGTCTACCGCAAGAGTCGGGATTGACGAAGATAGAGTACGAAGGCCCGCGCATCGCGCTCTATTCAAAGAACCCGAGCTACCTGATGCAGAACAGCCAGCTAGTTTCAAACATGGTCAACACGATAAAAAAGAGGATTGTAATACGCACCGACGAGTCGATAAGGAAGCCTCAGGACGAATCTGCGAAGATAATTTCAGAAACGATACCAAAAGAGGTCGGCGTCGCTGGGACGTTCTTTGACGCAGTGCTGGGCGAGGCCGTCGTGTTTGCTAAAAAGCCCTTGATGCTGGCGCAGGTGGGGGAGGATTTTGACAATATTGAGCTTGCCGAGAAGACAGGGTGGAAGGTGCGGGTTAGGAAGGCGCCGCAGAAAATAGCCCCTATTGAAGCGCTCTACAAGACCCTGAGCGAAACCGTGAGCGAACGCACAAGATTTTACCGCGAAGTTGGAGACAAGATATTCCGCGACAAGCTGAGCGATCAGGCAGAAGCTAGCCTCATGACCCTTGGAGGGTTTGCAGAGATTGGCAGGTCGTGCATGCTGCTGTCAACCCCGGAGAGCAAAGTCCTGCTTGACTGCGGCCTGAACACTTATGCAAAAGACTCGCTTGCCGCAATGCCGCGCTTTGATGTCGCCGGCGTGGCGATGGAGGAGATCGACGCGGTGGTGCTGAGCCACGCACATCTTGACCACACCGGCTTTTTGCCCGCACTTTTCAAGTACGGCTATGGAGGTCCGGTCTACTGCACTGAGCCGACGCTCCTTCTGATGAGCATGCTGCAGAGGGATTATATCCGGCGCACTGGCGACGCCGCACTTTACTCTGAAAAGGACATCGACAGCGCAGTTACGCACACCATAACGCTGACGCATGGCATAGTGACGGACATTTCGCCGGACGTCAAACTGGTGCTTTCAAACTCGGGCCACATCCTCGGCTCGACTTCAGTCCACCTGCACATCGGGAACGGCGACCACAATTTGGTTTACACAGGCGACATGAAGTTTGGCAGAACGATTGCGCTTGAAAACGCCTCATGGAACTTTCCGCGCGTTGAAACAATGATAATCGAAAGCACGTACGGCGGCAAGGAAGACGTCATGTGCCCAAGGGAAGAGGCCGAGGCCCGCCTTGCCAGCGCGGTCAGCAAGACAGTTTCGGCAGGCGGACATGTGCTGATCCCGGTGCCGGCAGTCGGCATTTCGCAGGAGCTCATACTCGTACTGGACAGGTTCATGAAGGGAGTGCAGGCCAGGGTGCTCGTGGAAAAAGCCATTTCGGAAGCGACTGCCGTATACGAAGCGTACCCAGAGTTTCTCTCAAAAGAGATGTCCCAGCGCGTGCTTGAATCAGAAGCAAGCCAGTTTGGCTCGCAGTTTTCAATCGTAGAAAGCGACACGCTAAGGAGCGCCGAGCCTTCGATAATACTTGCGCCTTCGTCAATGCTTGCATGGGGACCATCAGTGAATTATCTGAAGCAAATAGCCGGCGACTCAAGAAACCTGCTTATCATGTTATCGTACCAGGTCGTCGACACGCCGGGCAGGACAGTCCAGGACGGCTCCCGGCAAGTAACGATCAAGGGCGAAACAATAAACATCCAGTGCCAGGTCGAAAGGATAGACGGCTTTGGGAGTCACAGCGACTACAACCAGCTGATGGCATACATCAGCCGGCTCAGGTCAAAACTACGGCGCGTACTCGTCAACCACGGCGAGCGCGCCAAGGCGCAGAACCTTGCAAGCATGATAAACAAGCAATTCAGAATACAGACGCAACACCCGCTCGTCCAGGAGGCGATAAAACTACTTTAGGTCGTACGCGCCGCGCCAGATCTTGACGCCCGGCGGCGTGATGACTATGCGCTCTTCTCCAAGCCTTGCAATGTCGCCGCCTACGGACTGAGCATACGAATACAGGTCTTCGACAACCTTGCGCAGTTCTTCGACGTCTTTTTGCGCCAGCGGCGTGACTCGCAGGATCAAGATCATGTGCTTCTTGATGTCTTCCTTTATCGACGTGATGTCGCTGATATCGCGCAGCGTAAGCGCCTTCAAATAGACTGGTGTTTTTTGTGTCTGCATCTGCTTAGAT
>DATEUD010000083.1:0-3722 GCA_035283265.1 Nitrososphaera sp. | reverse complement strand
CGGTGTCACCACTATACTTAGCGAAGCCAAGAACGCGGGGGCAATTACGGCAGCAGACGTGGCAAGTGACTCATTTTCCCAAGGAAGGGATATTGTGTTCAATAATCTGCCGTTACTCGACTACTTTCTCCCCAGTTACGTTGAAGCTAAATATTTGACTGGAGAAACTAACCCAGCTAGGATGGCAAAATTCATTTTAAAGAAGGGCTGCAAGAATGTAATTATTAAGACTGGCGTCGACGGTTGCTATGTTGCAAACGATAAGATTTCACAAGTTGTTCCTACATTCACGAATGTCATAGTACGTGATACAACCGGTGCGGGTGACAACTTTGTCGGTGGTTTTCTGGCGGGTTTGATCGATGGTTATGATCTTTTGGAAGCCGCTCGGTATGCTAACGCCGTTGCGTCAATCAGTGTAACCGGCATGGGAGGAATCAGCGCTGTTCAAAATAAACAGCAGGTCCTTGACCTAATGAACCAGTAAAAAAAGAAAGAAGAGGTTTTATCATGTATAAATATTTAATGCCTTTGAAGGAGTACTTAATTGACGCCCGTAAGAGAAAGTATGCACTTGGAGGCTTCTGTCTTTGGGCTTATGCATACGGCATGGCTATCGCTGAAGTTGCACAGAAGCTTAATCTCCCGATGCTGTACATCATTGGCGATGCGGAAATTAAGTTCATTGGCGGTTTTGAAAATGCTGTTGCGGTAGCAAGAACAATTGCTAATAATGTGGATATCCCGGTCATTCTGCATGCTGACCATTTCAGAGAGTATGACGCCATTTGCAGAGCGATTGATGTAGGCTTCAAATCGGTTATGATTGATGCTTCCTCCTACAGCCTAGAAGAAAACATTGAAAGAACTGCGAAAGTTGTAGATCTTGCTCACAAGGCCGGAGTTTCCGTTGAAGGCGAACTCGGCCGTATTGCTGGTTTCGAACAAAAGTTGTCCCTGAGCGAGGAGGAGGCATTGCAGACCGATCCTGACGAAGCATCATATTTCGTCAAGGCAACCGGGGTTGATATTCTGGCTGTCTCTATTGGTACAGTACATGGTGAATATCGCTTCCCGCCCAGAATTAATATCCCCCGTCTGCAAAAGATTTCTGAGAAGGTTTCAATTCCTTTGGTGATGCATGGCGGCTCTAGTACTCCGGAAGACAAGGTGTCCGAGGGAGTTAATTTCGGTATTACTAAGCTGAATCTAGCAACTGACCTGGTTAAGGCGGTTGGTAGGGCTATTGCAAACGTTCAGCAGAAGGAAGGCTTTAGTTATACAGTTGCCAATATGTACGCTCCCGCATTAGTTGATCTAGCATCTTATTCAGAACACAAGATGCGCCTACTTGCAAAGAACATTCTCCAGTAATTAATTTCACTCACGCACATCAGATTTATTTCTGATTAATGTCTTAACACAGCATCCGTCTTGGATAACCACCCGTTAGAGATGGCAGATATGGGCCGAGAACCATTTTTGGAAAGTCGCCCACCGCCTGTGGGACAAACATGATTTACACATTTCTTGACATGCTATCAATTGAATCAATATAAAAGGGATCATATTTTCAAATTTGTTTAACATCGCATTGGCTTTTGCGGAGAAAGGTTAGGTGTTCCATGGCTCCAATCCGTCTGGCATTGTTGGGTAGTGGTGTCTTTGCTCGAGATGCGCACGTCCCTGCGATCCTTACCCTGGGGGATGTTTTCGAGGTCGCAGCCATCTACAGCAGGCGAGCCGAAAACGCCAAGGCGCTGGCCGCCCAGTTGCCTTATCCGGCGGCAATCTATACTGATGTTGACGAGCTGCTCAAAAAGGTGGATGTGGAGGCAGTCGATATCATTATGCCTATTGCTCTCCAGCCCGGAGTGGTTGAGGCATCGCTTGCAGCCGGTAAACATGTCATCAGCGAAAAGCCCGTCGCCCCGGATGTGGCCTCGGGCAAGGCCTTACTGGCGAGGGCCAACCAGATGATTCATGGGCATAGCCTAGTTTGGATGGTTGCGGAACAGTTCCGCTACTTTGAGGCATATCGCACAGCTGGCGTTATGCTCCGGCGTGGGGATATCGGCCGGTCACTACAGTTCTCCTGGGTGATTTCCGAGGCAATGGGGCCGGATAACAAAAGCTACCGGACAGATTGGCGGCGAGATAACAGCTTCTGCGGATTTATCATAGACGGCGGGGTCCATTATCTGGCGGTCATCCGGGCGATCATGGGCGAGGTCGAGAGTGTCATGGCCTATGCTACCCAGGTGCGCCCGGATCTCCCCCCTCTCGATACGCTGAGCGCGACTCTGCGCTTTGAAAACGGGGCGTTTGGCGTTTTTACCTTGACCTTTGCGGCTGGAACGTCCTGGAATAGCGGCATCCACGTTGCAGGAGAACGCGGGGCTCTACGGATCAGCGAGGACCGGCTGGAGGCTACGATCAATGGGGCTCCCAGCGAGCAGCTCTTTTCAGACAATCCGGTGGAGGCTGAGCTGGCGGATTTCGGACGCGCCATCCGGCAGGGCGGCAACACTCAAAGCCCGCCGATGGAGGCACTAAAAGACGTCGCTGTCATCGAGGCGATGTTGGATTCGGCGCGACTGGGGTGCCAGGTACAACCCGCGCGAATCGCATAGTATCTACCCTCCTATGTAATAGAAGGGTGGGAGACCCGGGACGCAATTTAATGGGGACCGAACGACAATAGTCAATATTTATCCTCAATCGGGCTGTCAGACCAGCTGATGATCACCCTTGAATTTAATTTGGTCTTTATCATCGATGGCTCGGGAGTGGGCTACAACTGCATCACATTTATGATCAGCCTGATTTATGACCAGTGCGCTTTGCCCATCACGGGTTTGGTAGTCAAAGGGTGCAAGGGGTATTTGCCGGAGCTGGTACATTCGGATTTTGAGGAACATGGAAGTGGGATTATATATGAAGGAAAATATAAAGAAGACTTCTTTTAACTCGACACCATGGATGCTTTCAGTGGTTTCTATGAAGTTGGTAATAACCACGAGATCGATAGCCAACCTACCTACATTAGCTATATCCCTTTGAAAATACTGGGACAGTAGGACAGAAAATACCCGAAAAATCGATTCGAAAACACTGGTCAAGGAGGAATAATGCCATGAAACTTTTTGCAGATACGGCGGATTTAACAGAACTAAAGGAATTGAAAGAATTAGGGCTTGTGAATGGAGTAACAACTAATCCTCAAATCATATCTCATAGTGGGAAAAATCTTCTAAAGATATTGGGTAGCATAGTAGACCTTCTCCCAAATTTGCCTGTTGTTGGAATGGTTGTAGCAACAGATACGAAAACTATGATTAAAGAGGCCAGGATGATTAATTCTATTGGCCCTAATATGATTATTAAATTGCCAGCCACCATAGAAGCAACAAAAGCTATTCCTGTATTAGCTGAAGAAAACATCAAAGTGTGCTCGACCTGTATTGTGACGGCGGCACAAGCAGTGTTAGCGGCTAAAGCTGGCGCAGCTTATACTGCCCTCTTTACCGGACAACTTGATATTATTGGTTACAAAGGCGTGGATACTTTAAGGGATATAGTAAATATATATGGTCATTTTAATCTAAAGACTCAAGTAATTGCCGCCTCAGTAAAAAAACCCCAAGATATTGTGGATTATGCCTTGGTGGGTGCCCATATTATTACAATTCCATACCAAGTATTTATGGATGCATTCTCTC
>DATEUD010000082.1:0-4253 GCA_035283265.1 Nitrososphaera sp. | reverse complement strand
TATTATCAGGTCGCGCCGCATGACTACGCCGGCAAGCGTTGATTTCTTGCCGGATTTCTTGAAACTTTCAGCCACGCCAAGTACCCTGATTCCCTTTTTCTCCGAGTGCACCCGGCTGGCTGTTGGCAATTTACAGTATCAATCCTTTTCCAGCTATCCTTGTCCCCTGGCTGTCCGGCTTTAGCAGCACAAGCGTCTGCCCCTGCTTGTAGACCATCGGCTTTTCAGGGATCACCTGCAGGGTTTCGCCTTCGAGCTTTACTTTTGCAGCCTTGACCTGCATTCCCACAGAGACCAAGTACGTGTGGTTATCGGGCAAGTCTCCCTTGAAGAACGGGCTTTTTGCAAACCTGACTAGGACTTTTCCTAATGAAATCTTGACCGCGTCAGGCGCGCATATCACGTCGCCCCTCGAAATGTCGTCGGCGCTTGCACCCTTGATCGCAAGCCCGACCCTTGCGGGGCTCGAGGAGCTTTCAACAGGGTCGTCATGCATCTGTATGGACTTGACAAGGATATTCTTTTTGCCCGGCAAGAGCGTGAGCTCGTCGTAGACTTTTACCGTACCCTGCTTGACCACCCCGAGCGCGACAGTGCCCACGCCCTTTACGTCAAAAGCGTGATCAATTGGGATCATGGTATGCCCCCCTGAACTCTTGGGTTTGAGCTTGCCCATTTCCTGTTTCAGTTGATCGACAGAATCGACAAACCGGTAGCTTGCAGTCGACGTCCCTTTCAGGAGCGTTTTCAGTTTTTCCCTGTCTACTTCGTACGAGTGGAGCACGAACCCGTCTGCGAGGCCGACTGAGTCAAGCGCCATCACCTGCTCACCAAGAAACTTGTCCAGCTTGCTAACGTTCAATATAGCGTACTCGGCGATGTTCACTGCCTGCATGAGTGATTGTATCTTGTCAGGAAAAGTAGTGGGTGCAGTCCAAGTATAGACCGTGTCCCCTGTCTTGCGATCATGGATTACAATGTCTGTCGCAGTCCCCTTTTTCCCGAGCTGCCCGGCAATACTATGGTCGCCCAGTACGACGAAGTTGATGCTATTCAACGTGCTCGTGGCGCTGCAGAGCCGATAAAATCGTTTGTATAGAACAATGTTCTGCAAAATCATTGCTTGCAATTTTTATAATGGTTATTCCGTTAATAGATGAATATGAAATATAGAAGCAGAACCGACATTGTTTCGCAGATACTGGAAGCTGCGAACGGTGGCGCGACAAAGACCAAGATAATGTACAAGGCCTATCTGTCTTATGCGCAGCTGAAGGAGTACCTTTCAGTGCTGGTGGAAAACAACCTGCTTCAATTTGAAAAGGGAACGCAGACTTACAAGACCACTTCGAGGGGCCTTCAGTTCCTAAAGACGTACAGCCAGATCGGCGGCCTCATTATCCCGGACTCGACGACAGAGAAATAACTATTTTTTATTTGTCTTTTCGCCTAGATCGTCCAGCGTAAACACAAACCGAGAGCCCTCGAATTCCTCGGTGCCCAGCCGCTCCCAGTTGACCCGGTATTCGCGTGTCAGTTGCTTGCCTATTATCTTGATCTTTTTCGGCAGGTCCGTCCACAGTTTTTCAACCTTTTCGGGGTTCTTTGTCATCAGGAGAGATCTGCGCCTCTTCATAAGATACTTCACTGCGACGTTTCTGTGCACCTGGCCTTCGACTGGGATCTGCTCTTTTCCCGTGTCTATCGTAAACTGACGCTTAGCCAATGCAACTAGTGCAAGATAATGTATAGAAAAGCTTTGTGGTAAAAAGAAAAAGAAAGGATGAGGGAGCTTATTGCTCCGGCATCAAGGTGTCTTCCATCGACATGACCATTGTTCCTGGCGGATGGTCGTCGTCAGTTGAACCGTTTGATGCTACCACTGCAAATGCCGCACCCTTCAAGACATGTTCCATGCTGTGGCTGACACCTACATAGAGGCCTTCCTCTGGGAAGACTGATTCGATGACGCTTGCTGAACCCGGTGGAATAGTCCATGTCTCGTCATTCTTCAATTGTGTTCCATACCTGTTCTTGATTGAACCGTCTTTGACGTCAATCATGCCCCCTATGAAGTGGAACGCCAAGAACTGGTTGGGACCTGGGTTGACGAGATACCATCTTGTCAGCTCACCTGGCTTAACCACGAAGACGTTTGACAAGTCACCGTCTCCAATTTCAGTGTTTAGCTCTGAATTCAGTACTATCGGAGCCTGCTGTCCTATTGCAGGTACGTACTTGTGAGCCATCCCGTTGGTGAGCATAAGGTCTGGGTGATTGTTCCACAGCTTACCTAGGTCGAACGAACCAGTGCCGTTGCTGCCAACGAATGGACCGCCGTCATTGGCGTTGTAGATTTCGCCAAATACTACGTAGAATTCCTTGGCTGGCTTCTCATTGTGTGGGTGTACTACGATGCCACCGTACATGCCGTTTGCGATGTGCTCCCATATGCCGTTCAGACTGTCAGCGCCGCAGTGGTAGTAAAAGACGCCTGCGTTCACCGCTTCAAGAGTCCATGTCTTGCTCTCGCCAGCCGCGACGTTGCCAGACAGTGCCTTGGACGCACCAAATCCTGCGTGGAAGTCGAGGCTGTGGATTACGTTGCCCTCGTTTGTCAGGGTGAACTCTACTGTATCACCCTGGTGTACTGAAATTACTGGCCCTGGAATTGTGCCGTTGAAAGTCATTGCGTTATACATGATTCCGCCCGGATGTAGTGGGTTGTCTGGAGCCACTTGAACCACTACCTCGTCTGCAATTAGAGTGAAGTGTTTTGTATTGCCGGTACCTTGTGCCTGTGCTGTTGATAGCGGGAATCCCGAAAACACTGGACTGAAAATAAGTCCTACTACCAGAACACCGGCAGCCAAGCCTGCAACGATTGCCTTGTTCATTAGCTAATGGCATACAAACGTGGCATATATAAGACTTCTCACCTATGTAGTTAGGTAATAGTTCTACATACTCTATGTGAGAATGGCGCTCTAATCAGCCTATCATATGTAGATAAAAAGATACAATCACAATATCTTTAACCGGGCAATGGCGACACCGGGCTGTTGCCGTTATTAAGCTCTAGAAGAAAGCCAAGGTCCGCGCGACGGGCGCGAAAACCAATGCAGGACAACTGGCAAAAGGCCCCAAGGGGCAGGTGGTTAAAGTGCACCTACGCAAGATGCGGCTTTCAATGGATGTACTTTGGCGGCCGCAACTGGGCCGAGTGCCCCTCCTGCCATTCTATCATAAAGGTCGCAGTCGCACAGAGGAACTACAGGTTAGCTGACAAAGAACGAGTTTTCGTCCAGCGCGATTGACAGGTCTACTGCGTTCCTGTCCCTGTCGTGCACAATCAGCAGCCCCTTTTCGATCCCATGCTTCTTAGCAAGGGTCTGCAGGTGGAAGTTCAGCGCGTAAAGGTCGTCAAACGACTCTGACTCTATCAGAACCAGGCTTTCACTGTAGAGGCTCAGCTTCAGCCCCCCTGAAGATTTTTCGATTAGCGCGACGTTCACGAGAATCTGTGAGCGCCCCAGGAGATTTTAAATGCTGCCTTGAACCTTGCCAGGGCTACAACCCCGGCAGTGACTGCTGTCAGCGCAAGCATCGCAAACGGCAGTTCCGGCACGTTCCTGACGCCCTGTATCTGCACCTGATGGTCGCCCTTTGGCACGAAAAAGTCGATGGATATTGTCTTGCCGTTGCCTATGATCGACGCTTCATGTAGCTCGCCATCCAGCATCACAGCTACCGTCTGGTTCTGCGAGAGCTGTGGGATCTTGAGGCCTAACAGCCCTCCATCTGGAGCATAAGGTCTGATCCCAAACGCGATACTATCTGTTGCGTATTCGTACCGCAGGCTGCTTACCTGCGCAGCGGAAGTCATGGTGTATGCGATGAACTTGCCCTTGCCGGCGTCTATTGTAGTAATCGGGTCGTCATAATCAAGGCCGGCACAGCTGTAATAGTACACCCTTGACCTGACCGTTGGGTCGGGCGTGGCCGTAAACGGCTGCTCCTCGCCTACCTTCAGCACAGGGATCACGTTGCTCCTGACGGTGTCGAGCTGTGTGGCGTTGTCGCTGCGGACAGAGGCAAAGACGCTAACGTTGTGGATGTCAAACGGGGCGTTGTTCTTGACGGTTCCTGCAAATGCCCTTTCCTCCCCGGCCGCCATGCTGCTGTAGTTGAGCACTATCATGCCGTAGTTGACCACATGTGTCTCCTGGACGCTCATTATGAACGGTTCACCG
>DATEUD010000081.1:0-3090 GCA_035283265.1 Nitrososphaera sp. | reverse complement strand
GCAGGCTTGGTCGGGTCACCAAAGAAGGTATCCGGTGTCGATTGCACTTGGTTTGTTATTACGATGGCAACTCCATAAATCTCTGCAATCCGAACTAGCCGGTGTAGCAGCTGGTTCAACCTCTGCTGCCTGTCTGCAAGCGTTCCCCTGCCGGCGAACTCCGCCCTATGCAATGAAATGATGCTGTCAATGATGATGAGCTTGGCATTGAATTGCTCGATGAACTTGCCCATGTCTTTAATCAAGAGCTCAAGGTGTGAGCTATTGTACGCCTTGGCTATGTGCACGTTCTTTAGTACCTCTTCAGAGTCTAGCCCTCTTGCCCTTGCAATCTGGTCAATCCTCTCTGGCCTGAAAGTGCCCTCGGTGTCTATCAGGATTGTACCGCCGCCCAGTCCTCCCTCTTGCACTGGCCTGTTTGCCATTGCGCAAAGTGTATGGCAGATTTGCGACTTGCCACTCCCAAATTCGCCGTAGAACTCGGTTATGGCCTGAGTCTCTATTCCACCAAGCAGCAACTCATCAAGCGCCGCAGATCCAGTCAAGCAGCGCAAAATGGCCTTTCTCTTCTCAAGGGCCGCATCTGCAGTGGTAAATTCGTTATCGAGAAAGTTCGATTCTCTTAGCAATTTCTGTGCCGCTATGATAAAGGTCCCTGCCGCATCCTTGTTGCCGCCAATGTCGGTAGCAAGCTCGTCTGCGCTAACTGTTGCCAGCTGTATGACAGAGTTTATCCCTGCTTCCTTTAGCTTCCTCGCTGTCGTTGGGCCAACGCCCTCAAGGTCTTCGAGCTCAAGGTCAAGAACAGAGATTGCCTTTTGTGGTTTTTCTTCTTTTTCCTTCATGATAGATGAATCTGAAATCATGTTACTTATAAGAAGAAAGGGTCGTAAGGGGGAGGGGGCATGGCTAATAAGCGCCGCCCAAGTTATAGTTCCTCGACTAACTTTGTTTCAAAGTCGTCGATTGAAGACTTTACCAACATTTCGCTGTCGGACTTGATCGCTCCCTGCTTCTTCAGGACTTCTCTTGCGAGGAGCCAGTAGACTGTGGCAAGCGCCTTGCGCCCGCGGTTGTTTGCAGGTATCACCAGGTCGACCTTCGCAGTGACGTTGTCGCTGTTGGCAATGGCGATTACTGGCACTCCAGCCCTCGTGGATTCAAGGACTGCCTGCTGGTCTGCCTGCGGGTCGGTCACGACCACTATCTCAGGCTCCATGTAATCGGGGAGCGACGGGTTGGTGAACGTGCCGGGCATAAAGCGGCCCAAAATCGGGGTTGCGCCTGTCAGCTCGCAGAACTTTTCTACCGGCGTCTTGCCGTATTCGCGGGCAGAAGTCACGGCAACCTTGGCAATGCTTGCCCTGCCGATGAACTTTGCTGCAACGTCGACCCTTGCAAGGGTCTTGCTGATGTCCAGTATGTAGAGGCCTTCGGGGTTGGCCTTCACGATAAACGGCACCATGAATTTTGTCTTGACCGGGGTGCCTACGCGGATACCCGTGGAAAGTATCATTTTTTCTAAATTATCTGTATCAATTGCCTCCTGACCTTCCTGAGTTTCAACAGGCGGGGAATCTGATGGCGCTTCTGTTTCTTTCTCCTCTTCGTCCTCTATCCCTGCGTTGGTTTCATCAATATTTTCAGGGCCATCTTCGGGATTGCTCATTATGCAGAGGACAGTTCTACCATACCTTCTATTAAATCATACTCTACCAGACGCACGAGCTCGTTCAGCTTGGCCACGCGCTCGCCACCTACGACCCCCGTCTTTATCATCTTGGAGCCGGTAGCGACTGCAATATGCGAAATGTGTGAGTCGACGGACTCGCCGGACCTGTGTGACGTTATTATCCTGATGGCATTCTTTTTGCACTCTTCAGCAAACTTCATTGCATCATACAAACTGCCTGCCTGGTTGACCTTTAGTATCGCGCCGCTGCATGCGCCATATTTCACGGCTTGTTTTACCTTGCCGGCGTTTGTGACCAGCATGTCGTCGCCCGTCACCAAAGTCTTTTGGTTCTTCTTAGTTAGGACTGCCATGCTTTCAAAATCGCTTTCGTGTACCGGGTCTTCGGCGTAGACGAGCTTGTAGTCACGCACAAGCCTGCTTGCAAACTCGATCTGCTCGCCGGTGTCGCGCTTTACTCCCTGCCGGACATAATCGTAAACACCTTTCTTTTCGTCCCAGAACGATGAGCTGGCAAAGTCGATCCCGAGTGCCATGTCCCTACCAATGGTGTATCCGCAGTTCTTTACTGCCTTTTCCACGATTTCAAGCGCCCGGTCGTTGTTCACGTTCGGGGCCCATGCGCCTTCGTCGCCCCTGCCGTAGGTAAAGTGACTGTCGATTGACTCTATGACCTTGCGGGTCTCGGCGTGCATCTTGAAATTCATCTCCAGCGCCTCGACGATGCTCTTTGCACCAATAGGGCATGCCAGAATTTCCTGAATGTCGGGTGTGCCGGGCCCCGCGTGCGCCCCGCCGCCAAGTATGTTGCCTAGCGGGAACGGGAACCGGTAAGGCTTGCCTGGCTTGAGCAGCTTGAAAAGTGGGATGTTGAGCGCCTTTGCAGCCGAGTCGACGGCCGCGATAGAGAGCGCGTACGCAACCGACCCTCCTATCATGGCATAGTTGTCGGTCCTGTCAATTGATCTTAATGCGTCAAACACTGCCTGCAGGTTCTCTGCCTGCAAGCCAAGAAACTTTTTTGAATTCGCGTTGAACGCTACCAGGGCCTTTTCCACTTTGTTCTCAGGAAAGCTCTGGGCTTCGAATTTGCCAACCGACGCGCCGGACGGCGCGCAGGCCCTTCCCATGAACTTGGTATCTGTCACGACATCAATTTCTATGGTCTTGCTTCCTCTGCTGTTGAAAACTATTCTGCCACGGACCGAGGTGATAGAAGGCATAAGTGTGACCCGGCGCGACGATATTTATTATTTGTTCGATTATTCTATTTCCGACTGGATCTCGGACATGCGCCTTCTCAGCGCCTCGTAGTATGGGATAATCTGGTAGATGGTCTCGATGCTTGAAATGAACATCCTCCTGCAGCAGTAGCGCTTTACGTTGAGCGAGTCCAT
>DATEUD010000080.1:0-6518 GCA_035283265.1 Nitrososphaera sp. | reverse complement strand
CTGCTTGCCGGCATGTACAACGAAACAAATTCCGATCAGGCGGTCCCCTGCTACGAAAGGGCGATCAAGCTGAACCCGAAATACTACCTTGCATACCGTGGCCTTGGCAACTATTATTTGAAAAGGAAGGACTACTCGTTTGCAGAAGCATACTACAGCAAGGCGATGGGCGTCAATCCTACTAGGTTTGGGCCAATCTACAAAAACCGCGCAATAGCAAGGATGCAGCTTGGCAGCAACCAAGGAGCAAAGAAAGACCTTGCTAGATATCTGGAGCAGACGCCGGCGGCTGAAGACAGAAAGAGCATTGAAGAATTGCTGACGCAGCTATGATCATATCGCTGAATACGTCTCCACTTTGACAGCCACATCTATCAATTGTCGGTGGTTTCCATCTGACAATGGATCGTTTCTTGATTTTTTACAGTTGCTGGCTCATGAGCACCCTGACGGCCTGCTTGAACTCTTCGCCGGAAAGCGGAGGCACGTTTGCGACCTTTAGGTTTTCCTCGACGTGCTCGGCCTTTTTCTGCCCAATAAGAGGCGCAATGACCGCAGGGCTAGACCTTACGATCTGGACGAGCTTGCCAACATCGTTGGTCATGCCGCCATATTCCGGGATCTGCGTGCCCAAGAGCCTTCCCTGAAAGAGCGGGATGCTAGTGAAAACGCCGACCTTGAGTTTAGCCGCTGCCTCCAGAATTGTCAGATTCTTTTCAGAGCCGGCGGATTGGTTCTTGAGCAGCAATGCTTCACTGTACGCAAGGTTGTACGGCAACTGGATGAACCTAAAGCCGTGGTTCTTGCCTCCGACGCTTTCTGCTGTCCTGACTGTCTGCTCAAGTGAAAGATATTCTTGGTTGTCAGGCGGCACCCGGAAGCAAGTCCAGGTTGCCATCCCGTAATAGCGAATCTTATTCTGCGCCCGATATTTTTCATATACTTCAAACGCCTTTGCGAGCATTTTCATAAACTGCTGCCTACTCACGTCCTGGTTCCAGCTTTCAAACGCGTTGTGGATGTAAACCAGATCAATCGTAGAAAGGTGCATGTTCATCAGCGACTTATCGATGCATTTTGCGAGGTAGCTCGGGTTCATGACGTTATACCCTGAGCTGATGTCGTCCGCCGCTATCACGTCAGTCTGGATGTACATCCGGTGCATGTATTCCATCACATCCACGTTTGGATAGTCGCCGTCATTTGTGATGTAGCCGTTCTTTGTCGATATGAACACCTGGTCGCGCGTTATTATCTCGTCGTCTGCCAGCCGCAAAAGCGCCTTTCCGATGCACTTTTCCGACTTCATCGCGCGGTAGTTGATGGCAGTATCGATTACGTTGACCGCGCCTGACTTGACTGACTGGCAGACCGCATTTTCAACCGCCAGGTCGTCTTCCTGCGTCGGTTGGCCAAGGTATGTCCCCATCCCGATGCTGGAGAGGTGCAGGTTGTCAAAGACTTTAAAGTGGGCCGCGGGCAAGCCCTGCGTGACCGCGCGCTGCGCGTATTTCATGGTGCCCTCGGGCGTGGCCTGGCCCTGTAGCTTTTCATATGATGACAATGTCTCATGTAGGAATGGTGGAAAATAATAACGAATCGAATCTTGCCACTCCCTTTAGGTGAGCAAGCCTTATTTTGGGCGGACATGAAATAACAGGC
Source organism: Nitrososphaera sp. (assembly GCA_035283265.1). Taxonomy (GTDB): domain Archaea; phylum Thermoproteota; class Nitrososphaeria; order Nitrososphaerales; family Nitrososphaeraceae; genus Nitrososphaera. The sequence goes on along the minus strand of DATEUD010000080.1, from coordinate 4,856 downwards.
ATGGCGGTGCTGGACCCGAACGTGCTCAATCCGTTCGTATTAGTGAGCCCGGCCGTGGCCCCGGCGCTGGCTGCCGCCATTACCGCGGTTTCATTCTCGCTGTCACTGATGATTTCGCGCTACTTCTTCAAGTCATACGGGTTTTCCGGCTTTGGCTACTTGCTAGGCCTGCCGGTAGGCTTTGCATTCCTCGGGGCGTCTTTCTTGTTTGAAGCGTCGAGCCTGATGTACAGGGCAGATCCATTGTTGTATCCGGCGTTCTTTTGGATCCAGATGTCGCTCCAGTCTGAAGCGTTTGCGCTTATCGCGCTGTCATACTACTACAAGAACTCGGACAGCAACCAGTCTGGTAGGAGCGTGCGCATAAGAGACGTGCTTGTCACCACGCTGCCGCTCGCAATGGTCGCGATCCCATTCCTAGTGCCCACTTTTACGCTGGCGACCAAGCCTTACTTCAACTACGCCGGCCTTGCCGACCTCAGCTTTTACATGAGGATCTTCAACATGGCGGTGATAGGGTACATATTCAAGAGCACGATCGCCTCGCTTGTGAAAGCAGCAAACATTAAGCTCCTGTATGTGCCGGCGGCGTTTGCGCTGCTGGGGCTCGAGCAGTATTCGCTGGTCCTTGCGTACTTTGACAACAGCGTCAGCGCGTTCATTGGCTCGGCAGCTGCAAGGATAGCGGGCCTTGCGCTCTTTGCGTACATCATGCACAGCGTGACTTCTAGAAAGAGGATGGAGATTGAGGCAAGAAAAGCGGCATAAATTGCAGCTGTTCTATGAGATCCTCTGCGCTATAGAAGAGGACACTATGCACAACGAAGTTGCCAAGCCAACCCACGTTCAGCACTTCACTAGGCTGTCCTACGACAAGATGATGAACCACTTTGACGAGCTTGAAGAAAAGGGCATGATCCACCGCGTGAGCGGGCTCGTGGCAATAACCGCCAAGGGCAAGATGTTCATCGAGCAGTACGACCAGCTGATCAACCTGATAGAAAGCGCAGGCCTTTAGCCTGCCAGCGGCAGCGTAAAGGCAATGTCGCTACTTTCCCGTCAGTATTAGAGGATGAAGCTCAGCGCAAGCAAAAATCCGGTAATTCGGGAATACGTCACGACGGATGCCATCACAGGAACCATCGTTTCAGTCTTTTCGTGATTCCTTCGCAGCGACATCATCGACTTTGCAGCAAACGGGGTTGACGCGAGGCTGATGAGAGAATACACTTTTGTAAAGCCAAGGAAAATTCCCGTGACTATCATCGCGTAGGCAGCTATTATGAAAATCGGAAACGCGGTTGCCGCAGCCTTTCTGCCAATGAGTATTACAAGGGTGCGCCGCCCCTTTGACTTGTCTGCCTTGAAGTCGGGGAATGAATTGACAAAGAGCACCGTTGCCGACAGCATGCCGACGATGGCTCCAACGAATATTGCTGAGGGCTCTATCACTGCAGACTGGACGTAGAAGGTGCCAAGCACAATCATCGCGCCCTTGATCGCGACAAACAGCTCACCAAGGCCGGCGTTAACAATGCTTGTAGAATAGAAATAAATCGCGACGACGGCAAAGCCAAGTATTACTGCTATGGTGACGCCGCGCACTGCGACAAAGTAGGCGCCTATCGACGCGCCAAGGATCAGAAAGATCATGCCTGCTGCATACACTGCCTTTGGCGTGAGCAGGTTTTCAGGGAGGACCCCCGTCCCGCCGCTGAACTTTGTCCTAGTAGTCGCGCTGTCAATCCCCCGCCGGTGGTCCCAGTAGTCGTTGAGAAGGTCGACGCTGGCGTGCAGGAAAACCACGCCCACGTAGGTAAGGGCCGCATAGAGTGGATCGATTGTTCCGGTTTTCCAGTAGGCGATCGCAAGGCCGTTGCTCACCGCTATCACTGACGCCAGGAGAAACCTGATCCTGATTGCCCGCAGCAGGCTGGACAGCACCTGGTTATGTTACCATGGCAGGCATTACTATGTTTTTTCACTTAATGCAGCAATATAATCAGTGTTTACGAATACAATAATATCGCATCAATCAGAGAAATTATTCCAATCGATATAAAAGAACTAATTTGTTGGAATACTGGAAACGCGCGCACACATAACGCACACTAAATCTATGGTTCTATTATGCCGGTGCTTTCAAGCGGCTTGCGGCCCATAAAGCCCTCGCCCTTTGCATGCCAGAACTTGATCTCGGTTTCCCCGACCTTCCAGCAAAGCCACACTTCCTCGTTAAACATCTTTGAGGGAAAGTCAAGTAGGCCTTGCTCCACGTCCTCTATCACGACCCCGGTAGCTTCTAGCTGCTCAATCGCCTTGTAGTAGTTTGAAACAGCAGCATTCAGCTCCTGCTTCTTCTTGACAAACTGGTCAAACTGATTGTCTGATTGTATTACCATTTCAACATGATCCTGCAGCGCCATCACCTGCTTTTTGTGCGTAAGTATGTTTGAAAACAGGCGCCTGACTTCGGGCAGCGCCTTGTTCGCAGTCTGGGGGGTGTAGAGCGTAAACATCTGACAGGGTCTTTTTCGATTTCAAGATAATTTATGCCTTTAGCATAGGTTACATCTTTGAGATGTACTTCAGTATGTCTTTTCACACGACACCGCCGACCCGTCTTCCGCCGTCAGAATGCACCGCGAGTAGATCCAGGTCGCGGAGAGCCACATTTCTTGGTAAGTATTTTACAGATTAGAGCAGCTTACAGGGTAGGAATTGCTAAAGATCTCAGGTCTCCTGCCGCCTGTATTCTTCCAGGCGGCAAGTATTTTTTCATTGTGCGAATCGACCGTGATCTGAAGCATTGCGGTCCCGTCCCTGCTTGGGATGAAATGCTCAAACTGAACCGGGGCCAACGCGTCTTTGAGCGATTCTGGGATGTTCGGCTCAAACTGGATCAAGTTATCGACCATGTTCACCTTCATCCCAAGCATCATTTCGCGAAGAGCGTAGACGTACATTCCGACCGACCATGCCTGCAGTATGCACGAGTTGAACGGCTCCGGCCTGTCTCCCCTGTACGTTTCCGCAAACATGCCGTTCTCGTTCAGGATCCTTGCTGCCATCGACTCGAGGTAGCGCAGCCCCTGCTCCTTCCTGCCGAATATTATTTCGCTTACAGCAGCCCAGCCCGTGACGAGCGGCCAGACGGCGCCGTCGTGGTACAGCGTCGGTTGGTACTTTTGGTCCCGGCTGCTCAGCGTCCTGATGCCCCACGAAGTGGTCATGTCCTGCTCCTCGATCCGAGAGAGCACCGAGTCTGCCTTCCTCCTCTCCGCCACCGCGCCGGTGAGCAAGAGGAGCAGAGCATTTGGCCGGATGCTTGCGTCCTTTGAGCCGTCCTTCCTTATTGTGTCGTAGTAGAAACCCGCGCTTGCGTTCCAGTATTCCCGGTCTATTATTTCTCGGAGATCCTTGGCCCTGCTGCTCCACTTCCGTTCGTTCTCGCGGTCGCCGGCTATGGCCGCCAGCTCGCTCCCCACCATAAGGCTTTCGTAAAAGAGTGCCTGTATGTCGATTGCGTTCTTTCTCCGGTCAATGTGGTCCATCCACGTCGAATCCTGTATAGGGAGCTTTTCCGCAGTGCCGGTAAAGCCGTGCTCTATCAGCCCGTCGCCGTCCACGTCTTTCAAGAATCCCCAGTTCACCAGATCAACTATTGACTTCCACCGCTTTTTTAGGTACCCAGCGTCACCCGTGGCAAGCACGTATTCCCTTATCGCCCAAGGGAAGAGGAACGTCGAGTCAGCCGATCCGTACGTCGTGGTGTGGAGAAACGCTCTGCCGCTAATTATCATCGGGAGTTCTCCCTTGACAGCAGCCCTGGTAGTCTGCCTCGCCTGCTGACGCATAAAATTGTCAATGGTTGCTGCTGCAAAGCGGTAGTCGCCCATTGCCAGGTAGCCCCGCAGGGTCCAGCCGGTGTCCCTTGCCCAGTAGTTTGGAAAGCGCGGAAGCCCGGCGCATATCCCCTCGCCCAAGCCGTCGTATTCCGCCTTCAGGTACCGCAGGCACGTCTTGGCCTTTTTATACGCCTCCAGGAGCCGCAACATGCTCGAGTTCTGCCTTGACTGCGACGACCTGATGATCAGGGTTGAAGAAGAGAATTCTGCAAAGCCCCTTTCGGTGTCTGCGGCCAGCCGGCCATAGTTATCCCTCATGTAGCGAAACTCCTTCACGCAGCTGGCAAGGCCGGTAAAGCTGCCGGTCCCCACCAGCGCAAGTTCCACGGTTTTGCCCGTTTCAACTTCAATGTCGTACGACAGTTCCAAGTCGTTGGCAAACGAGTCTGTCAGTATCTTGCTTGGCTTCAGATTCCGCGGGGCGGCTCCAATTACTCCAAAATACTGCACCCCCGTGTCCTTTGGAGCCGCCGTGCTTACCTGCAGGCAGTTGTCTTTTGCGCTGTACCGGGAAATGATATTCTGCGACACCGCGGCCAGCCCGTAGCTCGTGATGTTGCCGTCTATCAGAAAGTGTATGCGGATCTTGCGCTTTTTCGACGCTTTCCTACTTGAAAGGGCCCTAAAGCCCTCGAGCAGGCCTAGCTCGAGGGCCATGATAAAGCCCCTGCTGTCAAAGGGCACGAGCAGCTTCCTTTTTACTTCCAGCCCCGCCAGCTCGTGCCTCGTGTAGAGGACGCCGTTTTCGTGCCGGGACGCGACGACGAAATTGGGGAGCCTCTTGCGAACGCCATCGTCCATCGATATTTCAACAGTTATCCTTCCAAACGCCCTTACCGGCGGCACGTACAGCCCGCCGTTGTCGTAGCGCACGCCCATCCACGTCCAGTTGGCAGAAAGCGCCCCGTTTGACGAGCAGACGATGTATGCTTTCTTGCCTGACAGCGC
>DATEUD010000079.1:0-2766 GCA_035283265.1 Nitrososphaera sp. | reverse complement strand
GGCACCGCCGGCATCTTTTTTGGGGCCCCGCCTTTTATCGAGTCGCTTCAGGGATTTTCGCTTGAAGTTGGTGTTTCAATAATCATACTTGCGGTTATAATCAGCCCCATAGCCGGAGAAATGCCGGAGAAAATCTCGATGATGTTCCTTGCAAGGAAGGGGGCGGCAGGCGCGTCAATTGCAGTTGCAAACGTGCTGGGATCAAAGATACTCAACAACACCCTGCTCTTGGCAGTGGCCGTGTTTGGCGCAATGTATCACGGTGGCTTTTACGCCAACATTGATCCCAATCAGATACTGAATTACCAGATGATACTTGTGACCGTGGTGACCATCGGCGCGCTGGCGATGATGTTCAAGAAAGAGATCGGGCTCAAGGTGGGAATAATACTTGCAGCGCTGTACATCATATCCCTGTTCATCCAGTTCCTGCTGCCTCAGGACCTAACCCTTCATTAAAATAATACTACAAACCAACACTGTGCGTATGTTTTCAAAGATACTGGTGCCGGTGGACGGCTCTGACAACTCGCTTCGCGCCCTTGACCAGGCTATTTTCCTCGCCAAGAGCACGGGCACCAGTGTAACTGCAATACATGTAATAGAAAACCCCCCAACGGTTTATGTCGAGTCGCAGAAGCTGCTCAACGACATTATGGCCAAGTACAGGAACGAGTCAGCCAAAGTCCTTGACAGGTGCAAGGAAATGGCAGAGAAAAACGGGGTAAAGATCGAAACCGTCATGGCCGAAGGCGACGCAGCCTCCAACATCACTGGCTACGCGCACAAAGAGGGTTTTGACCTGATAATCATTGGCAGCCGCGGCCTCGGCAGGTTCAAGGAGCTGGTGCTTGGCAGCGTGTCAAACAAAGTGCTGCACCACGCAAAGGGTTCCGTGTTCATCGTAAAATAGTCAGACAGAATTCTCCCACTGGACTATTACAGAGCTATCATTTTTGTAGTTCTCTTTTCTTACCAACTTGAGCTCCTGCTCAAGCTCTGACCTTCGCGATTCGTGGGAAGAGGTCGACGCGTGCTCTTTTGCCTGGCTTGAGCTTACCGTTACACCGCAGATGTTACACCTTAGCCGCTCGTCTGCCATATGTATCATAAGGCTTGATGGAAATATAAAAACAATAAGCGTAATGACAACGAAAACATTCAAAAGCAACTGGTAGCTAAGTGAGCAATCGTCTGCTGGAGTGATGCATAATGCCATTGTCGAAAAAAGAATTGAAAGAAAAGGAAAACCAGGAACGCCTTACGCGCGCAGTCGAAACCCTTGATTCTATCACAAAGAACAACGACATACAGAAGAGCATCCGTAACATGATAAAGGAAGTGCTCCTTGCGCTCAAGGACGAAAAGGGCGGCAGCATGTCCATCAGGGCCGCCAACGCCATAAGCCTGCTTGACAACGCGACGCAGAGCCCTCAGATGCAGTCGCATATACGCACGATGCTCTGGCAGGTAGTGTCGACCCTCGAAAGCATCAGAGAATAGAATAATTATCGCACGTTTTTTACCGGCTTGACAGGCGGAGGAAGCTTTTCCAGCTTGTGGGTGGGATTGGCAAGGTAATGCCTGGAAGCGCCTTCTCCGCTCAGCACAATGTTGCAGTGGACGCACTTGTATCGTATAGCCATGATTGTATGCGCAAATTGGTATAGCATGCACATGGCTAAAAACGCTATGGAAATAATGCTACAAAATACTACCGCAAACGCACTATTTCCCTGTTGTCGGGGACCCCTGACCTTATCTTGAGACGCGAATAGATGGCGCTTGCCACATTCTCAGACTTGCTCTTCTCTCCGTGGTTGACCAGCACGCGCTTTGGCTTGATCCTTGATACAAAGTTCAATATCTGGTTAAAGTCGCTGTGGCCGGAGAAGCCGTCTATCTTTTGGGTCTGGCAGCGGACGGGCACCACCTTGACCTTGCCGGTCTTGTCCATCATGCTGACCTCTGACATGGCCCCGTCAAGGACGCGCCTGCCGAGCGTGCCGTTGATCTGGTAGGAAACAAACATGATCTTGTTCTTTGGGATTGGCGCGAGCTCTTTGAAGTACTCCACTGATGGGCCGCCCTCGAGCATGCCGGAGGTGGCCATCACTATCGCCGGGTTTTCGTCGTTGAGCACGTCTTCGCGCTTGCCGCCGCTGATTACCGTGAAATATTCGGACTGGAAGGGGTTGATGCCCTGCGACACTGACTTGCGCACCTCGGAACCCAAATAATGGGCATACGACATGTGGATGGCGCTTGCTTCAGAAATCATACCCTCGATGTAAATCGGGGACTCGATCAGCCTGCCCTCCTTCATCTCCTTTGCCATGACAAGCATGATCTCCTGGGCCCTTCCGACCGCAGGCACCGGGATCAGCACCTTGCCGCCTTCCACCAGCGTTTTGTTTATCGATTCGCTGAAACTCCTGTAGACGAACTGCTGGTCCGGCATGACGTCTGCCGTGTTGCCGTACGTGCTTTCGGTGATGAGCGTCTCGACCCTCGGGTACATCGACACAGCGCTGTCGAGCAGCTGCGTCCTGGCGTACTTGTAGTCGCCGGAATACAGGATGTTGTGCGCGCCGGAAATATTCAGGTGCACGGTCGCGCTCCCCATGATGTGGCCGGCGTTGTTGAGCGTGATCGTGATGTCAGGCGAAATGTCAGTCGGTTTTCCGTACGGTAGGGTGATGCAGTGCTTGATGACCTCACTAACGTCCCTAGCCTCGTACGGAAGGTACGTGCCGTTGCTGTTCG
>DATEUD010000078.1:0-15709 GCA_035283265.1 Nitrososphaera sp. | reverse complement strand
GTCCCACGACACCTGCCTGTCGCCAATCTTGAGTGCAATCCTAGCGCTGCCGGCCTCCCTGCTCAGACCGATCTCTTCCACCTTGCCGATAAGCATGGCCTCGCCGTCGTAGGCAGACATGCCGACGAGCGACTGTATCGGGATAAAGCTGTCGCTTGCAGTCGCAGTGGTCGGGGCGACAACAAGGTCAGGAGTAACTGGTTCAACTCTTGGCGCCTGCACCTGAGCTGGCTGCTGAGCCGGCGCGTCGAACTTGCGATACTGTGCAATGGTGGCGCTGCATGTTTTGCACTTGTACTCGCCTTTCTCAAGAAGCGTGACGCCCTCTCCCAGCTCTTCGTTCGGGTTCTCGAAGTGGACTGCCGGCGCACCTTCATACTCTTTTTCGCACTTGTTGCAGTGGTATTTCACAAACCTGTCCTCGTCTAGCCTTCCAATGCCTGCCAGAAACAATTCTGGGCCGCCGAGGTTGCCCTTTTTCTGCTCTTCGTCAGTTATCCTAGCAATAGCGTAACCGCCTGAACCGCGCAGCTTTTTCTGCGCCATGTCTTCAGCCATCATGATGTGTGTTTAGCCTTTCAGGCACAAGTTATTTAAATCATGTCAAACTGGCGCGCCATTTCCATCGTTTCGCCGTTATCTGTCCGCATGACCTTGTAGACCACTCCGTAAATTGAAGTGCTCAGGCGGTCAACGCCGTCCAGCTGCATTTGTATCAAATTGAGTTTTGCTATCGTGATTGTTGCGTTTATTCTCGTGGTTGCGCCGTTTGCAAAGTCAAGCGCGCTTGATTGCGCCAGCGCTGTCATTTTATTTCTGAAAATCATGACTGGACGAAACACGAACCGCGAATATCTACGGGTTAGCGAGCCGGTCCACTTTAGGAAATGAGAAGAAAATTCGCCAATAGAAATCCAGTTCGACGATTATTGATTAATATACGCCGGAGCCAGAAAGCTGGGCAGTGAACGCCGTCGCAATATTGCTGTACAGGAACCTGGTCGCTTCAATCGACAAGGTGTTCCTCGTATGGCAGGTTGTATTTCCCATAGTCTACATCTTTGTCGCAGGCTATTCGTATGCCGCGCTGATTGGCGAGCAGGGCGTCACGATGGGGACTGTTACCGTCGCATATCCGGCATACTTGGCTGCAGGCATGATCGGCTTTAACATGATGAACAGTAGTACGATCGCCGGCAGCATCATCTGGAACGACAAGCGAAACGGCATGTTCCAGCAGATACTGGTGATGCCGTTTGCAAGGATGGAGTACATCGCCGGCAACATCATCACGATAATGCTCATGGGCCTTGCAAGCGCTGCCCTCATTATCGTGGCAGGCACCCCGACGCTCGTTGGCAGCGCAGAGCCGACGCTCATTGGTTCGCTGTACGTGCTCTATGCTCTGATAGCAGGCGCGATATTCTTTGGCTCTATCGCGATAATAATATCGACGCGGCTGAAAAGCAGCGAGGGTTTCAACGTCATCGTCAACAGCGTGTTCCTATTCTTTTCTTTCGTCAGCACGGCGTTCTACCCCACGCAGGGGGTACCCGGAGCGTTAGGCACCGCGTTTTACGCCAACCCACTGACTTACATAGTTGATGTAACAAGGGCAGGCATCTTTAACCAAATCGATACTTTTGTCAACATCGAACTGGGGATTATTGCTGCATTTACTTCAGCGGCGTTCTTACTTGCCACTCTTTCAATGATGAGGATGAGGATCTAGACTTGCTTGCCAATTACCGTGAGGAATACTTCCTCAAGCGTGGGCGGATTCACAGACACGCTTTCTATCTCGACTGCGTTTTTTGAAAGCGACTCGATTATTTTTACGAGCATCTCCTGTGCCTCTGCGGAGCTTATCCTTACCGTGTCTTCCGCCGGCATTTCGATCATCGAGCCGCCGGCTATTGGCCTGATTATGTGCATGACAGACTGCGCGGTTGAATCCTTTAATTTTATTTCCACCGCCTTGACGCCGCCGTATTTTTGCTTCATGCCGGCCGGCGTGTCGGTGGCGATTATCTTGCCCCTGTTGATTATCGCTATTTCGTTGCATAGGTATTCTGCTTCCTCCATAATGTGCGTCGTGAAAAATACCGTTAGCCCGCCCTGCACGTGCTTTTTGACATAATCCAAAAGCATGCGCCGCGCCGCAGGGTCAAGCCCGACCGTCGGCTCGTCAAGGAAGAGCAGGTCCATGTCGTGCATGAACTCCCTTGCGACCTGCACGCGCCTTCGCTGGCCTATCGACAGCTCGTCGTTTTTCATGTTCTTGAAAGATGCAATGTCGAATTTCTCCAAAAGCTCCCTGGCCCTGTCGCGCCTCTTCTCGCCCGGCACACCCCACATCAGGCCATATAATTCAAGGGCGCGCTCGACAGTCAGGTTCGCTTCAAAGCTGGGCTCCTGCAGCACGACCCCTATTCGCTTTTTGATCTCCTTCTGGTGCTTTACGATGTCCTTGCCAAATATCTTGACCGAGCCCGAAGTTGGGTGGACAAGCGTAGTTAGCACCCTAATCGCCGTGGTCTTGCCGGCGCCATTTGGGCCAAGAAAGCCAAAGACCTTGCCGTACTCTACGGCAAAGGAAACGCCGTCTACTGCGTGCACCTGCCCGTAGCTCTTGCACAGGTCAGAAACGCGGATGCAGGGTTCCATGGGCGCATTTGTGTGTCAGGACCAGCACCTATTTTATTCTACGGAAGAAGCGGCCCTTGCAACCACTTCAGAGAGCGCAGGATGTATGTGCACAGTTCTTGCAATGCTATCGATGCCGGCCCCAAGTTTCATTGCCACCAGCACTTCATGGATCAATATTGACGCGTGGCTCCCGATAATGTGGCAGCCAAGTATCTTGCCTTCCTTTGATGCAAGCAGCTTCACAAAGCCATCCCTGTCTTCAATTGCCTCGCCCATTGCCGTCCTGATGTAGGGGTAGACTGCCTTGGTATGCGGAATGGAGTTTTCTTTCAGTTCCTGCTCGGTATAGCCGGCGCTGGCTATCTGGGGCGAGCTGAATATTGCGTGCGGCATGGCTGTATAATCCACGGTAATTTTTTTGTCGTGCGTGAGGTTGTAATACGCGTACTGCGCCTCATGGTTGGCGGCATGCTTGAATAGGTAGCGCCCCACCGCGTCGCCGAGGGCAAATATCCCCTTGATGTTTGTCTCCAGATGCTTGTCAACGACGATGAAACCCCTGTCGTCAGTTTTGACCCCGGTCTTGCGAAGGTCAAGTGTATCAGAGTTTGGCGTTCGGCCAGTCGCTAACAGCAGCTGGTCAGATTCGATTTCAATCCTTTTGCCGGAAGAATTCTTTGCAACGACGTAAAATGCTCCGCTGCTTTTGCTTACTGACTCGGTGTCATAGCCGAGGTAGACGTTATACTTCCTGGAAAATACATCAGTGAATTTTTTTGCGATTTCCTCGTCTTCGTCAGGCACCAGCACGTTCCACCGCTGTATGATGTTTATTTTTGTTCCAAGCGAGCCGAAAAAGTGTGCAAGCTCAGCTGCAATGTACCCGCCGCCGATTATCGTGAGAGTGCTCGGCTGCTTTTTCAGCCTCAGTGCCTCGTCGCTTGTCAAAAAGCCGGTTCCTTTAAGCCCTTTTATCTCAGGGATTGCCGGGCGCGTCCCGGAGGCTATCAGGATCATGTCGGCCTTAATCGAATGGCCGTCAACAGAGATGGTCTTGTCGCCGATAAACTTGCACTCGTGCGGGAAGAGTTTTGGGTTGTCGATTTCAGAGAACGCCTGCCTGATCCCGTCAGAGTCAGTGTCTATTATGCTGTTTGTCCTGTTGACGATCTTTTCAAAATCTACTGAAAAGCCATCGACGTTGATGCCAAATTGCCCGGCGCTCCTGATTGCTTCGGCGACGTCGGCGCTATGTATCAGCAGTTTCGAAGGGATGCAGCCCCGGTTAAGGCACGTGCCGCCCATCCTGCCCTTTTCAACTACTGCGACGCGAAGGCCGGCCTGGGCCGCCGCATTTGCCACGTCCAGGCCCGAGCCGCTTCCAATAACTATTAGGTCGAATTTCTGCATAATCCATTATCCACGGTAATTTAGATAAACGTGGTGCCCTCTCTCAAGATATATAGGCAAGTAATTGGTTATTTTTTTTCAGAATTGGAGGCTCAGTGACAAGCTTGTCGACATCGCCGTCGCACGATTTTAAGGGAATGCTGGAGATCATGCTTAGGCAAAAGCCTGAGCTCACGCCCGAGCAGATAAGGGACATGATTGACGAAAAAAAGCGCAAGGTAGGCGCAGGTTACCTTACAGACCAGGGCGCTCTATTTCTTGTCGCGGCGGACCTTGGCATATCGTTTGACAACGTGCCAAAGCTCCATTCCGGCCTGAAGGACATTTACGTCGGGGCAAAGGAGGTGACCGTCGTCGGAAGGATAATGAACGTCTACCCCGTCCACACATTTACAAAGAGGGAGAGCAACGAGCAGGCCGCAACTCGCACTATAGTCGTCTACGACAAGGACGCGAGGGTGAAGGTAAAGTTGTGGGACAAGCACGTGGGAATACCAGACGAAATGGGCCTGCAAGCCGGCGACATCATCAAGATTATCAAGGGGTATGTGAGAGCGGGGCTTGACGGCAAGCCTGTGATAAACCTCGGGAGCTACAGCGCGATCGAGACCGTTCGCGACGACCCGGCAATCCCGAGCATTGATTCTCTGGTTGCCACTGTCGACTCTGTAAGTGGGCCTCAGGAAAGCGCGGTCATTACCGGCACGATAAGCGCCAACCCGCGCGTCAGCGATTTTGTCAACGCAAGGGGCGAGGCTAGCAAGTCGCTCCAGCTGCAGGTGTCAAGCGAAGCAAGCACACGCTCGCTCCGCGCCGTGATATGGAACGTCGACGAGTCGAGGCTCCCCAAGGTCTTCAAGACAGGGGCAAAGGTGCGCATGATAGGAGTCAGAATCAAACAGGGCAATCCCCAGTACGGCAGCGGCGACTTTGAGATCCACGGCGACGAGGGCACGATATTGCAATTTCCTGATTCGCAGGAGGACGTCGAGGTAATGCCGCTCAGGGTGGTCTCTGTCGGCGAGGAAACCAGAAGGGGAACCTTTCTCTGCCTAGCAGTGGATAGGGCCGGTAGGCCGCTTACGCTTACAGTCGACAACTCACTTGCCAGCTCTGACCAGTTGAATGCCGGCTCCATGATCGAATGCGTGCCTTCGCGGATATTTGGCACCTCAGTCGTGCTGTCAAAGGACGACTCGTACATCCGGGTGACTGACGAGGACGCGTCATTTCCGAAATTGTCAAAGTTTGAAAAAAAGATAAAGGACTTGAAGGTGTCGCAGGATCCCTGCATCATTGAAGCGATCGTGCTGCAGGCGCCAGAGACTGCAGACGTCAATACAAAGACTGGCGAGACGGTGCCGGTGACCTCCACACTCTTGGGCGACGACACGGGCGAGATAAGGCTGGTCGGGTGGCGCAACCAGAGCGCCGGCGTCAACAAGCTCAACGTCGGCGACAGGGTGAGGCTTGCAGGCGTCACGGCAGGCGCTGGACGAGAAGGCAGGACAGAGCTGACGCTCAGACCATATTCTTCGGTGGCAAAGCTAGGCTAATTAAGCATCAGGCAGTTCTTTTTTTGTTGACCGCTTCGCGCATTGAAAAGCAGGCAAGCGAGCTCAAGGACCGGGTCCGCAGCCATTCTGCAAGGACCGACGAGACCTTCAAGGTCGGAGTCGAGATCGAGCTGTGCTTGATTGACGGCAAGGGAATGCCCGTCGATGCAAGGCCGGCTATTGAGCGACTACGCAGATACCACGACATCGACTATGAGTACGGCAAGTGCCAGCTGGAATACAAGACCGAGCCCGTGTCGTTTGACCGCCTTATTCGGCTGAATTCCCAGTTTGAGGAATTCATAGAGCACCTCGACATAGCCGTCAACAAGGTATACAGACGCGACGTGTTCCCGGTGTTCTTGGGCGCAAACCCATCACCCCACGTTTTGAAAAATGGCCTCATTACCAAAAAGCCGCGCTATTTGCAACTGGCAAAATGGCAGCGCAAGATCCCGGACGTGGAAATCGACGGCCAGAAATTCAAGGCGCTGCATGTGGCCGCCGCAATCCAAGGCTTCCACCTCCACCTACAGGGCAAGAACCCCAATTTTACTGCCCAGATGTTCAACCACATCCTGAATTTAATTTCGGCAGCGATACTGCTTGGCGCCAATAGTAGGCTTTTTGCTGGCAAGGTGTTTTCGCTCCATGAGCCTCGAATTTATCTATACGACCAGACAGAGCAGCAGAACTCGGGGTTTCCCGGCATCTCGCGCTACCTTGACGCGGTCGAGGATTACATCGACTATATCGTTTCAAGAAAGGCTGTGGTCTCAAAGGACTATTTCGGGCTGGTAAAAGAAAGGCACGACGACGCCCGCATACGCCTCAACACCGGCTTTTACAGGGTAGAGACGAGGGTCATGTCGGTCCAGCCCACGCCAAAAACAATGATGGCCCTGACAGAGTTTTTCGCCGGCTACCTTCACAAGGCGATCCACGAAGAAAGAGCGTTGCGCCCGCTGGCGTCGGTAAGGGAGGAGCGGCAGGCAGTCGTAAGGTCGGGCTTTAACGCAAGGACGCATTTCAACATCATTGAAACGGTCAGGAGCCAGCTTGACTATGCGCGGAAGGGGCTCTCCGATCTTGGGACAAAGCCGGACTTTATGAACATACTTGAAAAGCGCCTTGAAAACAGAACCACCGCCGGCGAATTTGTCGCCAAGCTGTGGCAGGCAAAATATGACGGCTGTTTAGAGCATACCCTGCAAGAAGTCGTCGCAGACGTATGGCAGAGGACGAAGAGCAACCAGCCCCTAGCCTAGACGTTTCATGCATGATGCTCCATTTTCACACTAACCATCCAGGGGCGAGGGGTCAGGAGCGCCGGTTGCGGCGGCATTACAATCACTATGGATGAAGCCAGTGTTACAAAAACTTTGGAGACTATTGACTGCGCAAAATGAATAGAATGAATCAATCTGCCCAAAAGCCGCGGGTAATGACATACTGCCTTTCCGCTTCGTAGATGCTTTTGTACACCTGCTCGTCGTCGACATAGTTGCGCAGTATCCTTGCCGCAGTGTCAGCGCCTACTCCGTGGCCCGCCAGCACTATGATTGCTTTCTTGCCAAAGTTGTTGACAAGCGACGCCACCTTCCACGCACGCTCGAATCTGTGGTTCTGTTCCGGCGTCAGCTTGCCCCCTGCAAGTCGGACCCTGATTATTTTTGACATTTCGTCGTCTGACCAGAATGTCGCGGTAATAAGGCGCGACCTGCAATACGGGCACGATATTTCTTCCACCACGTCCTTTGTCTCCATCACCCGCTCCCACTTGCCGCAGCGAATGCACACCAGCCGGTGCTTTGTTTTTTCCAGCCGCTCCTTTACCAACTCTATCACTCCCTTCTCTACGCTGAGGGGCATCGCGCCGGCCATCTTGCCGGAATGCTCTATTATCGTCTTTGCCAGATCCGAGAACTCGCTTACCTCTAGCCAGTGGACCTTGATCCTTTTTTGTTTGATGTCGTCAAGGACTTTTTGCGTCTGCTGCACGTCATACTTGTCGTGCACTAGCTCCCGTATCGACTCCGCGCTGACCGGCGTTTTCGAATACCTGTCGTAGATCATGCGAGCGACTTTCTTGTCATAGACAGCCTCCCTGCTTATCAATCCAAAGCGCTTGGCGACCATCCACACTTTCCAGTTGATGTTGTGGGTGCCTGTCAGGGCTGCAATGATCACCGGCTCCAGGTCGTAGACGTCGCTCAGCACCGCTTCAAGCCTGCCCTGCGCAATCCTTGCGCTTGAGGTAAGCATTATCCGGTAGGCGTCGGACCTCGATTCCACTATGTAGCCGAGCTGCGACGACAGTATCGTCGACAAGAGCGAAGCGATGGTGTTGTTCACCTTTGATCCAAAGACAGCGTGCATGACAAGTATGTTGCGTGCAATGTAGCTTTCAACGACGATGTTCTTTGAATCCGGGACTACCTTGAGCGCCTTTTTCGTGTTGTCCATTATCGGAGTCGACAGCTTGGCTCGCCCGCCTGCAGCCTGGCTGCGTATTGCGCCCACCTCCTCGGCCGTCTTAAAGTCGACAGGGATCATTTCTCCGACCCAGTAGGGGATGTTGATGGCAGCCCCGCGCAAGGGCTCGACATTGACTATGAGCCGGCGTTCGTCGACTGCCAGCACGCGCCACTGCGAACCCCTGAGCACAAAGACGTTGCCTTTTTCGCCATAGTCGCCCACGAACTGCTGGTCAAGGGTGCCTATCCTGCGCTTGCTAATCGAGTCAATGACCTCGAATTTCAGGACGTGTGGTATCATCGAGAGGTTTTCAAAATAATATTTATACGCCTTTATCTTGCGCAAGTAGGTTTGGTTCTCCCGGTCGTATTTTATCACGTTGTGGTTGGTCAGGATCTCAAGGCAGCTTTCAACGTCAAACAGGCTGATCTTGCGGAAAGGGTAGGCGCGCGTAATCAGGTCGAATGCATAATCTACCTTTACCGGGTCGCGGGTCTGCATTGCCAGTCCTACCAAATGGTGGGCCATCACGTCTAGCGCGCCTTCGTGCATCTTTTGCTCCTCAATTGACCCCTTTCTCATTCGCCGGATTATCGCAAGCGCCTCTATCTCGTCGTCAGGGTTGTTGGTCACGACCAGTCCCTTGGCAAAGCTCCTATGCCGGTGCCTGCTCCTGCCAATCCTCTGCATCAGCTTTGACACCTGCCGGGGCGACCCGTAGTGGATGACCAGATCGACAGAGCCGATGTCAAGTCCGAGCTCGAGCGAGCTCGTGCACACCACGATGCCGGCCTCGCCCGATCTCAGGGTGTGCTCGGTCTCTTCGCGCATCTCTTTTGAAAGCGAGCCGTGGTGGACATCCACCTTGATGTCGCCCTGGTTCTTCAGGATCGTGCCGAGGTACTCTGCCTCGTCCCGGGTGTTTGTGAAAAGCAGGATCGAGCCTTCAACCTTTTCTTTTTTTACATAGTCAATAACAAAGTGCGCGACGTTGTTGAGCGAGCCTTTGACGAACCTGACTTCGATGTCATAGCCGCGGCTTGCGCTGTCAACAAGCACCGCGTGGCGCCTGCCCGTGCCTGAAACAAATTGGGCGGCCTGCTTCAGGTTGCCCACTGTGGCAGAAAGCCCTATCCTTGCGACTTGCTGCGACGACGCGGCTTGCAAGCGTTCAAGGCTCAATGAAAGGTGGGCGCCGCGCTCGTTTGCCACTAATTCATGCACTTCGTCGACAATGACCCACTGGAGACCCTTCAAGGCAGCCAGCATCTTTTCGCTTGTCAGAATTACCGCAAGTGATTCTGGAGTCGTGATCAAGACATCAGGCGGGTCTTCGACTATTTTTTTCCTTGCAAGGACGGTAGTGTCGCCGTGGCGGATTTCAACCCTCAAGCCTTCAGACTGCGCATAGCGCACGACGCGCCGAAGAACGTCGTTGTTGAGGGCGCGCAGCGGAGTGATGTACATCGCCCTAATCATCTTGCCCGGGCTCTTTTCCTGGGCAAGCATCGTGAACACGGGCAGAACGGCTGCTTCGGTCTTGCCAGAGCCCGTGGGCGCGACCAGCAGGCAGTTTACCTTCCTTGAAATGACAGGAAGAGCCTTGCGCTGGATTGTAGTTAAAGATGTAAAGCCTTCTTTACGAAACTTTTCGATGACAAGCTGCTCTTGCGGGTGGTCACTTTTCAGTGTCTGCAGCTGTTCCGGTGTGCTGCGGTTCTCGTTTTTGCTTTTGGCTTGATCTTTCATAAACCATTACTGCAAACAGGCCGGCGATGAACAGCCCAACTGCGACAAACGCGTACGTGTCAAAGTTTGCAATTTCTCCTGCCATCGCCAGCTATAATTTTACGTCCAATAAATATATTTGCTATATATAAAACAAAGCAAATTATAGGTATTGTTACCTTATCGGCACATGACTTGGTTTCATGATGGTGTTAACTAGCGGCACATGGATTGTTTCAAATATTCACCTGCGTTTGACTATTTCCCCGATCAAGTGAATAATGACAAAGGTTGAGATGAGTGTTACAACCGTAATTATTCCTGCATCTGGAACAGCGGTTTGGGGATAGAACATCTGATAGAATCCAGTGGTAATAGTTTGACCGACTTTGAATTGTTCCAAAGCAACCCACAAACCCAAAGCGCCTATACTCTTATTCCCAAACAGAAATGCTACCATCTGATTTTTCGTGCCATACTGTCTCACGAGAGCTATTCCAAATGCACAATAAACTGTCAGCGCGAGAAAAGAGAACTGATAGAAAAAGACTGGAATTAACGTTGCAGCCAACAATGCTATGTTGTATCGGATAGTATGCTTTCCAACGTAATGCTTCTCAACGGTGATTCCTTGATGAGCTGCTATTCCTGCCGTCACGATTGGGGCAATGACTATTGCCACTTGTTCCGCTGACATTATCTATAATACGATTCTCTAAGATTTAAAGTCGATGAGAGCTGTTTTCGATCTTGACTGCTTTAAGATATGCAAGAACTGACAACACTCCAAATGAAATTATCAGTGTGTAGAATAGAATACTCCCACTATCGTAATATCGGACAACGCCGCCAGCTATTGCGATTGCGACAGCAGACCCTATCAAGACATACAACTCATTCCATAACTTATTCTGTCGTGCAATCATGAATGAAAATTGCTTCATGAATCTGACTCTATCACAACTACTTTAGAGAGCATGAAGGGCTAGAAGGAAAGACACCGGCCGAAGCGGCGAACATCAAGATTGAAGGCAGGAACAAGTGGATCACCGTGATCCAGAATGCAAGCAAACTCCAAATTTAACACACGCTGCTTCTATCAGCCCTGACCTTATCAAGTTCCGAGTCACTTTATATGGCACACACTATTGTTCGAAATAGGACATGTATTTTGCACAGTCCCGATAAAAGACTAGTATTGAAGGTAGGCGGCTTGTGTGGAATTGCTGCCGCGATAACACTAGTTCTAGGTTTTTTTGTGGGAGAAAACATAGCTGCAGGATTTGCAGGAACTGTTACCTCAAATGGTGAGCCTGCTGGAACTTTGCAAACATACGGAGAGCCTCTTGAAGATTTGCTTGTCCGATTGGTCAAAGCTAGTGTATTCCATATCGTTAGCCGCATTTTCTTGTTTGCGGGTTCCCTTCTTTCCATTCCAATGCTGCTTGCCCTGCATTTTGTTATAACGGATCGTAAAACGCCCTACAGATTTCTCTCACTAATAGGACTTGTCCTTGGTATTGCTGCCGCGACTAGCTTTGCCATATCCCATGTAGTTACAGGGTCTATGTCGCTAGATATCGCCAATCAATATGTTGAAGCCTCAACTGACCTGGAAAAGAGAGAAATTGTTGCAACGGCAGAAGAGCTTGACGCGTCTATCGGGCTAACAGCTTTAGATAATATTTTCATGATTATTGGACTTATTCTCATTTCGATAGTATTCCTTACTTTTGGCCTTGCGATGGTGGAAACTCGTTTGTTTGTAAGATGGTTGGGTTGGTCAAGTATCTTTGTTGGCATACTCTCTATTGTTGGGTTTATAGCAGGAAGTCTAACTGGACTGGGAGGAGTCGCATTGGTTCCTGCATCGATGTTTGGTATGGCATGGTTGATCCTTGCAGGATACAATGTACATCGCTTGTCAAAAGGCATTCTTGCTCCTCAACCAGCAGCTGACGACAGTTAACAACGATACGGCTGTGTCTAATTCAGGGAAGGGCAGGGAGAAGATGCAGAAGTATGATTATAGCCATGAGTCGAATTGTTACAGCCTCGTTATGTGCCGCGAGTTAACACCCTTCGGAAATCACGCGATGTGCCGATAAGGTAACAGAACCAAATTATAGGCTGCTCATTCGTGGACTGATTGCTTACTATATAAAGCAATCCAGAGACTTAGGTATCGACATATACGACATGTTCCATCTTGAAGACATTTCCATTGCCTATTAGATTCGTGGCATAGATTGTGACACCGGTAAATCTTAGGGATATTTTGAGCCCTTGGTATTTTCGGCTGCTAAACTGGTAACTTTGGGTGATGGCTCGGTGTTAACTTGGGGTGACGGAGAAGTAAGAAAGAGATGCGACACTAGTGAAAGATCGGGGCAAACTTCCAGTCTGGGATATCGGGCGCTGTGAACTTTGCAGATATGACTTTTTTCCGTCCTACTTGGTCGCATAGAGCCAAGTCCTATTCTAGGCGCCCATTCCTATCGCAAATGTGAGTGTCGCTTTATCTTTATATCGAGCCCACAGTACGTCTGTGCTTTTTGGTACCTGTACCATGGTACCAATAGAGTACTTTTTGGTACCATCAGAGTACTATCTTGGTACCGGTAACATGGTACCATGGTACCTTTTGGTACTGGTACCATGGTACCATCATAGTACCATGGTACCGGTACCATGGTACCATGGTACCGTGAAAAAGCCTGAAGATGCCATCAAAAACCCTGAATATCGGTGAATAATGAGTGAATATCGGGTTTGGAGCTCATGAGATTGGAAAAGGTGAAACACCGATTATTCAGGTGAATTCACCGATATTCACTCCAGTTTCACCCGCCGGAAGTGAATTGGTACCAGATTTTTGGTACCATGGTACCATAAAAGTACCATTAATGGTACCATCTTAGTACCATCATAGTACCATCATAGTACCATCATAGTACCATCATAGTACCATCATAGTACCATCTTGGTGCTTATCTCTTCGATCAGGTCACCATCTGCATTTGTTGTATTCGTGAATTGTGAATCTGTTTCCAGCTCTCGGACTTCATACATAATTGTTCTAAAGAAACCATAAATCGTCATCTTGGTGCACGCGATCCGATTATTATCCCCAAGAATGCAGGGGGGTCGATGGGATTTCAGTGTCATAGGAAAACGGGTTCAGTAGTGGCCTTGAATGGCAATAATGCGCTATGTTCGCATATTAGTATGAACAAAACTGACTCACTGGTCAGTTATCTATTTATTGAAGCTTCCAATCATTCAAGCCGTGCGCCAAAGGACACTGGTTATCGCGGGCCTGGCAGTCGTAGGCGTGGCTATTGCGGTAGCAGTGCCTATGGCGATAATTGCCATGCAGGGCTCGCACGACCTGAAGTTTGAATATATCAAGTCAGGCGGCATTGCCGGCATCAACCAGAGGCTGGCGTTTGACTCGATGGCATCGTTTGATTCAAAGACTAACGTTATCACCTTCTACCAGAGTACTCTTGGCGCAACTGGAGAGAGGCAGCTGTCAGATGGAAAGGTGCAGGAGATCAGGCAGGCGATCGCCGGCAGCGGGTTCTTTGCGATGGACGGCGTTTACCCGCCAAGGCAGGGCCCGGCCGACTACTTCTCGTACTCGCTGACAATCACAATGGACGGCAGAACTCATTCGGCTTCTTGGGTAGACGACTTTGCCACTTCTATGCCGGTTCCCGAAGGGCTGAAGAACATTGTCACTGAAATAGAAGAAGCGTATGCCACTGCTAGTTAGCAGCTAAAAATTACTTTGCGAACGCCTTCAGCTTGCCGCGCATTTCCCGGTCCTTGGAAATAGCAGGGTGTGACGGGTCTGCAAGTATGACTTCGTACCAGATGTTCATGCCGTCCTTGTGGAGATAATACGAGCCGAGCACTTCAAGATTGGGGAATTTCTCGTTCACCCTTCTTTCAGCGACCTTGCGCATGCTGATGCCCTGCTTGATGTGGACTACACCGAGGTGCTTTGGCCTCCTCCCTGATACTGGCCTTTGCTTCCTCATGCCGCCCCTGCCCACGCGGGCGCGGACGACTACGATGCCCTGCTTTGCCTTATAGCCCAGCCTGTGTGCCCTGTCCAGCCTGCTTGGCCTCTCTATCCTGTGGATGGTCGGCTCTGTCCTCCAGCCTATTGCCTTTGACTTGAGCTCGTCTGAATTTTCCTTCCACATCCGAAGCCACGTCTGGGTCATGTAGCTGCGCATTATACCACTCTCCTATCTGGCACCCTTTTATAATCTATATTACACCACGTAGGATCTGGATTACCTTTTCCGCAATTACTATCGAGGCGAGCTCCTGCGCCTCCCTTGTCTGCGCGCCAATGTGTGGTGTGCACACCAGGTTTGGCAATGCCATGAGCTGCTTGTTTGTCGGCGGTTCGACTTCAAAGACATCAAGCGCCGCGCCAGCGATCTTGTTATTCTTCAGTGCTTCGTAAAGGGCATTCTCGTCGATTATCTCGCCCCGTGACGTGTTGACCAGATACGCGGTCGGCTTCATTTTTGCAAAACGCTCGGCGTTGAACATGTGCTTTGTTTCCGGCGTCGACGGCACGTGGCACGTGACAAAGTCGGCGCTTTCCAAGAGCGTGTTAAGGTCGGTTACTATCATGCCTGTCTCGGTGATGAACTCGCGGTTTATCGGGTACGGGTCGTAACCTATCAGGTTCATGCGCAGCGCTTTTCCCATCCTGCCAGTGTTGCGCCCGATGTTGCCTACGCCCACGATGCCGAGGTACTTGCCCGACAATTGCGTGCCCATCAGCTCCTTTTTGATCCAGTTACCGCGCTTGCTCTCTGCGTCGGCTCTCGATATGCTCCTTGCAAGCGAGATCATTAGTCCAATGGCAAGCTCGGCGACTGCGACGGAGGCTGCTTCGGGCGCGTTTATGACCCTGATCTTTTTCGCCTCTGCGGCCTTTACGTCGACGTTGTCAAGCCCTACGCCCACGCGAGCGATTATCTTTGCGTTTGAAGCCGCGTCGACGACTTCCTTCGTGACCTTAGTCCTGCTCCTTACGATAATGACATCGTAGTCCCTGACGGAAGAAACGAGCTCGACTGGCTTGATCTCGGGCTTGTAGTCGACGTTGAGCCCGGCACGCTTCATGCTGTCAATGCCGGCCTGGTCAATGGAGTCGCAGACAAGCACCTTGCCGCTGACTTGCATAGGGCTTGAAAAATCCAGTAGCAATATAATACTATCCATATGGAGGACATTAACAGCCAGAAAGTTTCAGAAAGCCGATACTGTCTACGTCGTCTGACCAGATAAACCTTTTTGCAAACAGAGGTCCGTGAAAACATGCATGCAGGATTTGCATCAATAGGCTTCAAATACCAAACGCACATTATTTATCACGGGCAATTTCATGGCAGACAAAATAATCGCAAAAGAGCTTACGGAGAAAAAAAGTGATTTTGTCGTCATTGACGCCAGGGATGCAGATGAGGTGGCAGAAGATGGCACGATTGAAGGAGCTATCAACATACCGCTTGGACAGCTAATAAGAAAAGCAAGGCAGGGCGCGATGGACGACCTGAAAGGAAAAGAGATTGTTGCCTACTGCAACGGCGGCTACAGGGTGAACATTGGTGCCGATGACCTTGGAAAGAAAGGATTCAAAGCAACCACCATTGACGGCGGCTACGCAGCATGGAAAGAGCAAAAGAAGAATAAGAAATGACTTATACTCCTTTTATTTGTGGGCAATACCGATGGCGGCAATGATAAGGACGTGACAATAAAACAGGGATTACGCCAGAATCTTGGTCAGTTTGTCATTCTCATTGTAGTCAATGCCTTTGTGGGTGCAATGATAGGTCTTGAGCAGACCGTCGTGC
>DATEUD010000077.1:0-6874 GCA_035283265.1 Nitrososphaera sp. | reverse complement strand
TAGCTTGCCTCTATCTGTCGGATTAGCACCTGTCTTGTCCCCCCTAAAGGTGCCTTGATGGATGCGCTGTCAAGTGACTGCCATTTCCATCTGATACCTCTCGCATCGTCGTATATCTCAAGCAGCCTGACCCATAGTTTCCGGAATACTCCTGACCTGACCCATTGCTGGAACCTCCTGTGACAGGTGGAGCCGGAGCCATACTCCTTTGGCAGTGCCTTCCACTGGCATCCTGTTCTCAGTACGTACAGGATGCCGTCAAGCACAGTTCTGTACGATACTGCGGGACGTCCTACTGTTTTGGGCGGCTTTTCTTGAGGTAGCATGTCCTTAACCTCGTTCCAGACACAGTCTGTAATACGCTTGATGGTAGGAAGACGCTTTATCTTCTTCCTATGGACGCGAGTCACATATGAGACAGATGTAGCATCAAGCTAAATCTGTACCTGTCATGCAATTCCGACTCCTGTGTCAATAATTTTGGGATAGGCTGTCGAAATTCGTCATAAGACATGATTCCAGTCTACTATTCTCTAGGCCACACTTATCTTGCGCTGATAATAATCACCTTCATGTCCATGACTGGCCGTTCAAAATTGGGCTAGCAAGATATCGCCCTGCCAAAAGAAGGGCAGACGAGGCAGGGCGATAAAGGAATTACGGATTGATACGCTTCTGGGCTTTCGGTCTGGTCGTGGTTATCTGATCTATGATTACACCATCTTAAAAGACTCGTGGAACTTTTTTCTATCATGAGCCTCTGTTGTAATTGTACTGACATCCAATCCCGTATTAGTTGGAGTCGTGCTGATTACTTGCCATATTCAATGCCTAACTATAAGAGCAAATCAAAATATGCCTTCAATTTCATAACTACACATACAAATCATCGTGTCAT
The DNA here is from genome assembly GCA_035283265.1 of Nitrososphaera sp. Lineage (GTDB taxonomy): Archaea > Thermoproteota > Nitrososphaeria > Nitrososphaerales > Nitrososphaeraceae > Nitrososphaera. Next base: position 5,976 of record DATEUD010000077.1, on the reverse strand, counting down.
GGCAGTTTGGAAATGTGAAAAGTGTACTGCAGAGTTCAAATCATATCGCAAACTAAAATCGCATAAGCGTATTATACATTCATACTGAAGGGATTTCAAACCCTTAATCCGTTTCCGCTACCCACCTTCACAGGATTCTTATGATCTTTATGTTCTGCAAGGATATTCCAAACTGGGCGGCCATACAATTTCAACCATGGAATAAAACGTAGAGATAGCTTATTGATGGCGTCAGGAAATTACTATAGCCAAGATATTCGCTGATAGAGCATCCGACCAGATTGCAGCGATCTAGCAGCTTTTCATCTAGACTATTAGAGATTCTTGCAGACACCGTTCTTGTCAGGTTTACAAGAGTTTACAGCTGTTTTCGAGCTAGAATCTTCTATAAGAAATTATAGCTAGCTTAGCTACCTGAAAAGACTTATGTCAAATTCAGAGAAGCGATAAGCGGATGCGATGGAGAAACCCTAGAAAGAGCTCGAATATTGAGGACAGGAGAGGGATGAGACTGCCCATGAAGGCCGTTGGCGGAGGAATAGGCGGCCTTGTACTACTCGTCATCGCAATAGTGTTCGGCGCTGACCCTGGTACAGTTTTCAATGATAACACAAACGTTGCCATCGAACCCGACTCATACTACGACGGAGCTGGTCTTTCCGAGGAAGATAGGGAGCTCGCCGATTTCGTATCAGTTGTGCTTGCCGACACAGAGGATACGTGGAATGAAATATTCGCCGAGAACCTCGAGTACCGGGAACCCACACTTGTTTTATTCTCAGGGGCAGTCGAATCCGAATGCGGCTTTGCTCAATCCGCGGTTGGGCCCTTTTACTGCCCGGTCGATGAGAAGGTGTATATTGACCTGAGCTACTACAGGGACCTCAAAGAGAGGTACGGCGCACCGGGTGACTTTGCACAGGCATATGTCATCGCGCACGAGGTGGGACACCACGTGCAGAATCTGCTGGGCATTATGGAGCAGGTCCAGAGCGCGCAAGAAGGCCCCGACCAAGTCGACGCGAACAGGCTTTCCGTCATGTAAGAGCTGCAGGCTGATTGTTTTGCGGGAGTCTGGGCATATAACGCCGACCAGGCGAGAGACATTCTCGAGCAAGGCGACATAGAAGAAGGCCTGAATGCCGCAAGCAGCATCGGAGATGACCGGCTTCAGATGGAATCACAGGGCCGGGTAACGCCCGACTCTTTCACACACGGCAGCTCCGCACAGAGATTAGGCTGGTTCAAAACGGGACTAGAAACGGGCAACATCATTTCCTCCAATACCTTCGATGCCACGAACCCGTAAAAATTCCAAAGCGGAATCGAAAAGGTTAGGGAAAAACCCCAATAAAAGTAGCTTACCTATTGAAAAGCGGCACAAGTATGCGTAGGGGGGGATTCTCTTTTTACTCCTTGTCTATGAACTCGTCCGGCGTTGGCGGGTCTGGGTTTAGACCCTTCCTCTTCCTAACGTCGGCGACCAGGGTCCTGAATATCGAGTTTGGAACCGGCTGCCAAGCCTTGAAATAGGTGTTCCACAATGCCTTGCCCGCGGTGGCTCCCCTCATCTTCTCTGACAGGTCGAATGTTTCAGACGCGGGCACTTCACCCTGCATGATGGCGATAATGCCTTTTTGCTCAACGTTCAGGAGCTTGCCCCTCTTGCTTGACAGAACGCTTGAAACCTGGCCTATTAGATCCTGCGGGCACTTGACCTCGATGCCTAGTATAGGCTCAAGAAGCACTGGGTCTGCTATTAACATCGAGCCCAACATCGCCCTCCTTGTTGCCGGCATCAGCTGCGCAAGACCCCTGTGCGCCGGGTCTTCGTGTGGGACAAAGTGGTGCAGGATAAACTTTACTCCCCTGACAGCTTCGTGGGCTATCGGCCCGTTGCGTATTACGTCGTCAAAGCCTGACCGTATCGAGTCCATCGACTCCTGGAGATACTGTACACCTTTTGTTTCGTCTAGCAGCATGTTGCCGCTTATGTCGATGGCATAGACGCTTCTTGCTTCGTCTGCGCTCCATCCTTTCTCCCTCAAGAGCTTGGCCATCTCTTTTTGGTCCATGTCTTCCTTTATCTTGCCAGTCCTTATCATATCAAGTATGTCGTCTGGCAGAGCCTCGACGCGCATGAATATCTTGTTATGCTTGTTGGGTGACTTGCTCATTATGGGGCCTGCCTTTGCACGGATAGTTTCGCGGTAGTTAATGAGTGGCTCCGTTGTTACGATTTCAAGCCCTTTTTCTTGCAGAAGAGAAGTAGCAATCTCGAGGTGCAGAACGCCCATTCCGGCCATCAGTGTTTCGCCAGTTTCTTCATTTATCTTTACTATGAGGTTTGGGTCTTCGACTGTAATTGTGCGTAGTCCCTCGACAAGTTTGGGGAGGTCCTTGGGATGCTTTGGCTCGACTGCGATAGTAACCACGGGCTCTGACACGTACTTTATCGACTCGAACGCGTGTGCGCCCTTTACCGTAGATATTGTTTCACCTGCAATGGCATAGTCAAGCCCGAGAAGCGCCGGGATGTTGCCGGCCGGAATCACGCTTACGATTTCCCTTGTGTTGCCCATGTAGATGTTGACTGATTGCACTCTGCCTGGTCTCTTTGCGTCGACGAGGTATACGTCGTCGCCGTCCTTTATTGTGCCAGAGTAAAGCCTCCCGGTTGCGACCCTGCCTGCCTGCGGGTCGACGTTTATCGTCGTGACCATCATGAGCGCCGGCCCCTTTTCGTCACACGTTAACAGCGCCTTGCCAATATCTGAATTGAGGTCGCCGGGCCAGATTTTTGGGATCCTGTATTTCTGCGCGACGTGGGGCGGCGGGTGGTGCTCCACTACCATGCCGAGCACCGCGTCTGCCAAAGGCGATCTTTCTGCAAGCGCCTTGATCACTGCAGGATCGTTGCTCACGTAAGCATCATAGACGTCCTTGAAATTGATGCCAGTCTTCTTGGCCATCTTGAAGTTAAAGCCCCACCTGTCCTTGGCAGAGCCAAATGCCACGCTGTTGCCCTGTATGCTGACCTTCCACTTTTCCTTGATCTCCGGCTCGCCGTAAATGTCTATGAGCTGATTAAAGTGGGAGATGATGTTCATCAGCCACTTTTGCATTTCATCAGGGTTCAGCTTTAGCTCCTTAACGAGCCTGTCTATCTTGTTAATGTAAAGCACCGGTCTTACACGCTCTTCCAGTGCCTGCCGAGTAACGGTCTCTGTCTGGGTCATGATGCCCTCTACAGAGTCTGAAACAACAACCACGCCGTCGATTGCGCGCAGCGCGCGTGTCACTCTGCCGGTAAAGTCAATGTGGCCGGGCGTGTCTATCATGTTGATGACGTATTCTTTGCCCTCCATTTCGTAGAACAGCGTGACGTTTGCTCCCCTGATTGTCATCTGGCGGTTCTGCTCGAGTTTCATGGAGTCGAGCGCTAGGGCCTGGCCTGCGACTGACGGGGAAATGATGCCCGACGCGGCAAGCAGACTGTCACTCATGGTTGTCTTGCCGTGGTCTACGTGGGCAATAACGCCAAAGTTGCGTATCTGATCCTTGTTTCCAATTATCCTAATTATATCCTGCGTTGACTTGAACTTTGGCATGCTTCAATCGGAAAAAGTTTTGCGCAGGACTATTAAATGTTCCCAAGAGTTCCATGGTTTAATAGTGACATAGCAGACCACGGGAACGATGGAGATAACCCTGGGCCATACGCCGGACGCGGACGACGCGTTCATGTTCTACGGCATTGCATCTGGCAGGGTCAGGTCCGGATTTGCAGTAAAGCACATCATTCAGGATATTGAAACTCTCAACAAGCGGGCGCTAAAGCACGAGCTGGACGTGACTGCGGTGTCGGCCCACGCCTACGCTTATTTGACCGATTATGTAATACTGAAAAGCGGCGGGAGTTTCGGGCTCAACTACGGCCCACTTGTCATAACAAAGAAAGACAACAAGATGCCCGCTGACAAATTGAGCAAGTGCACGATAGCGATCCCGGGAAAAATGACTTCTGCCAACCTGCTTTTGAAATTGGCAATAGGGAAGTTCAGAGAAAAAGAGATGTCGTTTGAGGCGATACCAGACGCAGTTGCGGCAGGCGAGGTGGACGCAGGGCTTGTGATCCACGAGGCGCAAATAACGTACGACAAGAGGAAGTTTGCTAGCGCGCTCGACCTTGGCAGCTGGTGGTCCGACAACACGGCCGGCCTGCCGGTGCCGCTTGGCATCAACGTGGCGAGCACCAGGACAATGAGCAAAAAGCAGATAGAGGAGTTCAGCAATATTTTTACAAGGTCGGTAAAATACGGCCTTGACAACATCGATGCCGCGGTTGGTTATGCGATGGAGTATGGCAGAGGCCAGTCAAAAGAAACGATAACAAAGTTTGTAAAGATGTACGTCAACAAGCTGACCCTTGACATGGGCCGCGATGGCAAAAAGGCGATTAAAAAAATGTTTGAAATGGCCAAAGAAAAAAAGGTACTGGATTCTGACGTTACTGTTAAAGTGGCCTAGTCGAATCTGCGTATGATGTTAAAGAACGTGTCACGCTGCGCCGGCTCGCGCTTAATCTCCTTGATCAAACTTGCCAGCTCTTGTATCGATGTGCCGCTCTCCTTGCCTGCAGCCTTGAATATCTCTTCAGAGAACGCCGTCCCCACCATGTCGTTACCGCCATACGAGAGCGCTACCTGCGCGACCTTTTTGCCAAGCGCCACCCAGTAGACTGAAACGTTGTTAAGCACATTTGCTAGGAGCAATCGCGATACTGCTATCACGCGCAGATCATAGGTCGACGGGCTTTCCGCGGTGACCAGACCTTGTTGCTCGAGCTCGGTGTTTTCGAGGCTGAACTTGAGCGGGATAAAAGTCGTAAAGCCCTTTGTCTTTTTGTGCAATTCCCTTATTTTTATCACGTGGTCGACGATGTGTTCTGGCTTCTCCACGTGGCCAAACAGCATCGTGCAGTTGCTCTTTAATCCCAGTTCGTGCGCTTGCAGGGCAGTGTCAAGCCACTCTTCGCCAGAGCACTTGCCTATCACTATCTGCTTGCGTGCGTCTGGGTGGAATATTTCTGCGCCGCCGCCGGGAAGGGAGTCAAGGCCTGCTGTCTTGAGGCGCGACAGCACCTCTTTAATTGAATTCTTTGTAAGCCGCGCGATAAAAAATATCTCTGCCGGCGTGAACGCCTTTATCGTGATCTTTGGAAATTCAGCTTTTATTGCCTGCATCATTTTTTCGTAATACTCAAGCCCCATCTTTGGGTGAAAGCCTCCCACGATATGTAATTCAGTGGCGCCCAGCTGCTCCGCTGCTATCTTGGAGCGGGCGACTATTTGCTCTGTCGATAGTGTATAAGCGTCATTTTCGTCGCCCTTGCGGTAGAATGCGCACAGCGGGCAGCTGGCCGCACACACATTCGTGTAGTTGAGGTAGTATGACGCTACGAACGTGACAGTATCGCCACAGATCTTGTGGCGGACCTTGTCTGCGGCTGCTCCTAGAAGGAAAAGGTTCTCCTCGTTCATTAGCTGCACCCCGTCGCTGTACGACAGCTCCTCGCCTGCTAAGGCCTTCTCTAGCGCCGGAGTCCCGCCTGCGACGGTATCACTCTTTTGCAACTGAACCTGTCTGCATCAGAGTCGGTTATAAATTGTTGTCAAAGAATAAATATCATTAAAAGCCCACAAGCCCTGTCATCACTTGCAAAATAAACTACTCTCTGATTTTCTAAAGAAATCAGACATTAGCGACGTTCTTGATAGCGCCCTTGCAGGCCGGAGACTCGGCCTCAACGACTGCATCCGCCTTATCAAATCTGACGACGTTTACTCTATGGGCCTGGTCGCAAACGCCCTGAGGCAGAGGCTATTTGGCGACACCATCACTTTCATCAACAACATCATCCTGAATTACACCAACGTCTGCATCACCTACTGCAAGTTCTGCGCGTTCTACCGC
>DATEUD010000076.1:0-2982 GCA_035283265.1 Nitrososphaera sp. | reverse complement strand
AGCAAAAATCCACAATACCGGCTCCAGCCTTGGCAACGTCAAACCAAAGAACGTAATTGTCAGCGGCAGCGATCTCTATTTCACAGACGTCGAGCAGTTTGTCTTTCAGGCCGGTGACCCGGCGTGGGACCTTGCGCAGTTTATCAGTTGGGGTCTAAAGGGGACCCGCAACAGCGGCGCAGCAGCCGCGATAGCAAGTGAATTCCTGCAAGGCTACATTGATGTTGCAGGTTCTGAAAATGTCTTTCGTCTAGCCAAGAGCCGGCGCCACATCGAGTCATTCTACCCTGTGCTCGCGCCGACAGTCGCGCTTGCGATCAAAAAAGTGATTAGAGAAAATGCGAAGTAGGGCTTAGGGCTTACTTCTTGGCCTTCTTGGCCGTTTCCTTGTGGGTGAACTCAGTAAAGCCGCATTTGCCACAGGTGAACCTGTCCTTGTGCTCGGCCATGAACGTACCCTTGCCGCAGCGCGGGCAGTCGCGCCTGTTCCTTGTCACCTTGTCGCCTGCAACCTTGTAGAATTTGTATACTGCAACTTCTCCCTTTGCAGGAGCCTTTTTGTCTGCCATTACTTCTTGGCACCTCTGGCTGCGCCGCCGCCCTTGGAAGCTGCCGCCTCCTGCTTGATCTTGAGCTTTGCGGCCTTTTCTTCCTCAAGTATCTTTTTCCTCTCTTCCTTTGGTAGCGTCCTTAGCAACCTGAAGCGCGGGAGCTGCTTTGTGGCCTCTTCATCGTCATAGACGTAGAACGTGGCGTGAACGTCGGTCATTCCTGTTTCGCAAGTCAGATTCACCGGGATGACTTGCTTTTTATCGACATTGAGCTGGGCTGCTATTTTCTCGGCCGCCTCGACCCTCTTGAGCTTGCCGGCGGCTCCTCTGAACAGTGCCTTTACCTCGCGCCTATTCAAAAGCGAATTCCTGCGGTCCTCCAGCGTTACGACTTCCTGAGCAGACAAATCAGACAGAATCTTTCCTGTAACTCATATAAGTATTTGCTTGTGCACGAAAATCAAATATACCCTGTCCATGGAGAGTGGTTGAATGAAACCATTCTTCCAAGAGTTTTGCGACAAGGTGATTGCGCTTGACAAGTCGGTAAGGTTTGCCGCCATTGCAGACGAGGACGGCAAGATGGTGGCCACGTCAGAGAGAAAAGGCCTCAAACCCCTGCTGACCCCGGAGGAAAGGGCGCAGTACGCTATTACTGCTGCGACCCGCCAGTACACCCGCCTTCGGTGGGAGTACCTTCTCGGCAAGATTAACTATGCGACATCGCACTATGCAAAGCTGGTCAGGGCGACTATCCCCATAGCAGACGAAAACAGCCGCCTGTCCTACGTGCTCTTGCTGTCGTTTGACGTCAACGCAGAGAATGTGCACGACGTGATCATGAAAAAGATAATCCCGCTCGTGCGCAAGAACACGAACAAGTTCTTAAAAAAAGGGCGCTAGCCATAGAACGGTCCCTTTGGAAATACGATCTTTATCAAGTGCCTGAACGCCGGGTGCACCATCGCAAGCTCGCCCCGATTGAGCCGGACAATGTTCTGGTCCGCTGGGTCACGTTTAACGGCCGTTGGCGCCTGCTACTTAATCTTCTCAGGACTCATCTGGTCCTTTGTTTCTTCTGACATGCTTCACGCGGCATCAAAGACTATTTGCTGATTGTGAAACAATGCAAAGGTATATTTTTCATAACTAGAGAAGCTGGCATATGCCCTTTGAAAGCCTCGGCGAATACGTTGAAGCGCTGAAGCAGGCTGGACAACTAAAGAGGGTCGAGACAAAGGTAAGCCCCAACCTGGAAGTTGCTGAGATTATGCGCCGGCTAATGTATTCCAACGGACCGGCGGTGCTCTTTGAGAACGTTGAGGGCTCGAGCATGCAGGTGCTGGGCAACGCGTTTGGTAACATGAAGAGGCTTGAAATTGCTCTTGAGACAGAGGATTTCACAGAAATTGGGAAGCGCATCACTGATCTTACAAAGATGAAGATGCCGTCAGGTATGTTCAACAAGTTAAAGATGCTGCCCAAGCTGTCGGAAATTAGCGAGTACGGCCCAAAGTACGTCGACAGCGGGCCGGTCAATGAAATTGTAGAAACAGATCGGGCGTCACTCAACTCGATGCCTGTCCTAAAGTCGTTCCCCGGCGACGCGGGCCGGTTTATCACTTTTGGTCTTACTGTTACAAAGCACCCAGAGACTGAAATCCGCAACTTTGGCGTTTACCGCATTCAGATAATAGACGATAAGCACGCGATAATGCACTGGCAGATGCACAAGCGCGGAGCCCAGCATTACAAGATGCTGAAGGAGCAGGGCAAAAGGATTGAAGTCGCGATAGTGATAGGTGCGGATCCGGCTACAGTTTTCAGCGCAGTCGCGCCAGTGCCTGAAGGCATGGACAAGTACCTGTTCTCAGGCATCGCCAGAAAGAAAGGAGTCAAGTTAGTAAAATGCAGGACAGTCGACCTTGAAGTGCCGGCCAATGCAGAGATTGTGCTTGAAGGGCACGTCGACCCAAACGACGTCAGGATGGAGGGACCGTTTGGCGATCATACTGGCTACTACACGCCGGCAGAGCCGTTTCCCACGTTTACGCTGACAGGCATCATGAGGCGCAGCCGGCCAATATACCTCACGACCGTGGTTGGCAAGCCTGTACTCGAGGACGCGTATATCGGCAAGGTGATCGAGCGCTCGTTCCTTCCGCTGATCCAGATGTTCCACCCGGAGGTTGTAGACTTTTCCATGCCGGCCGCCGGCTGGTTCCAAGGTCTTGCGATAATTTCGATAAAAAAGCAGTACCCGGGACAGGCGAAAAAAGTAATGATGGGGCTGTGGGGTATGGGGCAGCTGTCGCTGACAAAGATGTTCATAGTGGTCGACAGCGACGTCAACGTGCACGACATTCACGACGTGATATGGGCGGCGACAACGCGGACAGACCCGGCTCGCGACACTATTATCATTAACAAT
>DATEUD010000075.1:0-4945 GCA_035283265.1 Nitrososphaera sp. | reverse complement strand
GCAGCAGGTATGCTTGGCTCAGATATCTTGATGGTAATCCTGCCGTCGCTTCCTTTCTGTCTTGTTATTGTTACCTTGTCGTACAGCGCGTCAAGCGCAAGACCGAACACGTCATAGCCGGGCCCAAGGTTTGCAGTGGACGATGGCGCGACGGCCGTGCAGGACTTCACGGCCAATCTACACGTCCTCTCCCTGATTAAGGGTTCGGGAAAGCGCTGCTGCGAGGTTGATTATTCCGTTCATGGTGGTGCTCGAGACGGCTGTGAGCCCCGGCGCAAAGCCTGCCCGAGTCATACTCCGTGCAAGGTCCTTGCTCAAGAGCGAGTACTCACTCTCTTTTTCTGCGCTGAGCCCGATTTCAAGCGCGTTCGTCGAGCCGGCCCAGTCAAGGATATCCTTCAATTTGTCGATTACAAGATCGCGCTTGGTCAGCACGTTTATCTGCGCCGTTTTCAACCTCAATTTCACAGACGAGGCGAGGAGCGAGATTGAGACAAAGTTGATGGGCGACGAGACCAGCGTGGCGTCAAACGCAAAAATCGTCACCTTGTTGTCCGCATTGAAGTTTGAAACAAAGTACGGCCCGCTTGCCCGGAAAGCAAACAGCTCTATCTGACCCGGTGTGTCGACGATGACGTAGTCAGCGTTCAGCTCGTCCACTTGCTGCTGCATCTCGTCCATTTTTGTGGCCACCATGTCGCTTGCCATGACCAGTGCGCCGTTGGGCCCGAGGCTGAAATTATCCATGAGAGTGCCTATGTCTATGAGATCCCGGACATCTACGTCGGGCTTGTAGGGGAGCGACGCGACGCCGGGATCAAGGTTCAATGAAATGGGGTAGGCGCCGTTGTCACGGTACCACTGTAACAGACGAGAGGTGAGCAATGATTTTCCCGAGCCGGCAGTCCCCGTCACGAAAATGGCGTTGGCCATCCTTTTGCAAGCTGCGCGTCGGCGTATATCTGCTTTACACATTCGTTATTGTTACTAAAATAATGTTCACACAATAAGCTTGCAAATACCTTTTACACGGAAAAACGGCCGCAATGTATCGCAAAACCCAATTTTGTATTACAATGGGCAAGCCACACTATAACCATTACCCGCGCTCAATCATCCAAAGCCGCAAGGACCACCCGTCGACGCTGACAGTCACCGTACCAAAGAAGATTGTCCAGGCGATGCTGCTAAAGCAGGGCGATATCGTTGAGTTCGTAACCGTAACCGAAGGCTTGGAGTCGTACTGCAAGGTTCGGAAGGTATAGGGCTCAACCTTTCGCTTTGATAAAATTATCGTTATCCGCGACAACGCCATTGAAGAAGAATTGAAAACTAATAGGTGTGGTATTGCACCTGTTCCTTATCGTGCTAACGCCCACCCAGAAAGCGGTACAGTGGAAGTCGTTCATGGAAACTTACTTTGGCAAGCATAATTGGATTACCATTTTCTTGTTAAAGGTCAATATCAGTTATCAGGTCAGGACGATAAGATTCCTGCTAAAATCCGTTAAGTCGACTGACAGGAATGCCATCCTAGATGGCCTTTCAGATATGGAGCTCTTGCGGATGAAGCATCAATTATTCTTAGATGCAATAATGAAGGCAGAAATATGCACAGAATCACTTTTTGTTGCTATCGATGCGATGTCCACAGAGCCTGAAAAGGTAGCTGAAACAATGACCTATTATCCACCCAAACAACCACATGATGTAATTACTAAGATACGGAACAAAACTATTGACGTAAGAAAGGCATTTGTCATTCCTCCAGCCAAGACGATAGAAGTTCTCACACATGAAGAAAAAGACCTAATAGACCAGCTAAGCAGTGAGACCGAACGGGCGCTCTATCTTGCTTTAGAAAAGCTTGCAGATTTCTATGAGCGATATTACATCATATACATGAAATGCAAACATGGGTTGACAATCGAAACTGGCACGGGCTTAAACACCGGAAGGTCCGTGCCAGATCTCCAAAACTCCATGATTGTTGCGATTGACAACAGGAAGAGAAGGGATGATTTACCGAAGGATCACAAAGCTTCTACTCTTTTCGGATTCGGGCCCTCCTCCTGGTTCAATACGGTAAGTGTTATTACAACAAATGATAATTTAGAGAAGGAAATAACGGGCATTAGTGATCTTTTAGTCTTGATAATTAATTACCTGGTTGATAACCATTTAGCGTTTCTATCGAATTGTGGTGAAAACTTTCTACCCTATAATATTCGGTCTAGCAGTACCATATCATTACAGTACCCCGGTGATTTAAAGCTCACCGAAAAAGAGCGTGAAATGCTAACTCATATACAAGACAAACTCTTGAGAATTCTTCATACTCCTCGACTTGAGCTACTTTTGAATAGAAACATTCACGATGATGAAATAAGAAAATTGTTGGCAACCGGACCAGTCACGACCTTGTGGACTGGTGAGTGAGGTCTATCATTTCCTGCTCGAATTCTACAATGCCCAAGCTCATGCTTGTTGACCCTGGTCGCGTTATCTTTTACCCTTCCGGCATGGCAGGCTAACATCCGGATTCTATCACTACGCACGGACTTGGGCGGGTTTTGACCTGCCCATTTTGTCAGAAAATGGCAGTTACGCATGGCGACCGTGGTAAATGTATGGCTGGACCAGGGTGCCCAAGTCCGTGCTAGTTCATGATAATTTTCCGACGTGTACAGGTTCAAGTGTCCTGCCTGCGGCCGCAAGTGCAGGTTAAACAAGAAACTGTCCGATATCCGGGGCAGGGAGGAGGGCGAGCGGGTCTATCAGTGGGAGTGTGACGGACAAAGCCTGCAGGCACCACACCCGCCGACCATATACAGGGTAGAATCGCTATCTGTCATGACTGATGGATTTGGCCGGGTCCAGTCAAAGATTGAAAAGGTAACAAGGCTGTGGATTGAAGATGCCGAGCTTCACGAGCTTTTGGATGCCTGGAAGGAATGGATGCGGGAGAAGCAGTACAAGCATCTGACTGCTCAATTACCTACCCCTAACTCTTGATTTTGGGCCGTCTAACCCCTTCCTTATTCCGCGACTACAAAGCTTCTGGACTACTGAAGGGTTTACGTAATATTGCAAGGTTGTCAGCATTCTCGGAGACAATATTTTTTATTAGCATGTCGGCTAACCGCTGTTACGATCCCATACAAGGCAGGGCTGGCACTGTTTGTCATAGGTGTCATCATCTTTTTCGTCTATCGTCACGTACTTAGATTCATTGGTAGCCTAGTCTTCAGGTTCGTGCCTTTAGATGCTGCCGTCTATACCCCCATCTCGCAAGCCTACGTGTGGGCACAGGCCCTTGCTCTTGTGTTGATAGTTGCAGGAGTAATAATATTCTACAAGGCTAGGAAGGAAAGTGGCGGCCAGACACCTTCTCCAGCTACCGCCGGAAGTCAATGAAAAACTACTAGACCCATTTTACAACCTTAGATCCCGAAATGAGTCATCCTGTGAGTATATAGCTCCTCCGTGTAAGGAGTAAAGAATCCACATATCTCACATGTTAGCATTTCCATTTTGGACGGATGCAGTATTCTTCCTATCGTGAATGTGTCGCCGATCTCTATTATGTCATAGTCCTTGAACCTAGTTGGATTTGTTTTCAGAAACGACTGTAAAATCCATTTTATCATCCCATTTGGGACAAGAGTCGCGCGGTCAAGGCAGATTTGACCCTGGTCTTCGACAAGAGTTATTAGATCTCGATTGATTTTCAGATTCGTGCCCTCTTCAAACTGCTTCTGCTGCTCCAACTTTGAATAGAGATAATCATAAACTTCCTTGGCAATGCCGTCTTCATCTGAAATACATGTGATCGAGATATTGTTAGACACGGCTGGGTATCACGATTACCCCACTGGATTATTCAAGCTTTCAGTCGGTTTCTTTTTCTTCGTCCATGTCTGATGACTATTTTGGGCCGTAAAACCCCAAGTCTAGCCAGTGATTACGGGCCTTCTGGACCAGCATAGCCAGCGCGTGTGCAGGGTTCCGTCTGCAGCATTCAAAGGAATAAAGCGCCCACCCGGCAGCGGGTGAAGCTCGATGTCAGTTCCGCAGCGTTTGCAGTGCATGGAGGAAAATTAGCCAGTCTGGATGGAATTCGAATATGTCTGACTTCCGGGGCGACGAGAACTACAGATACGTAAATTTGTAAGGCTAGAAAGTTAATGCAATACCTCTAGTCAAACATAGCTAATTTATATAAAACAATGTCATCGAAGAATCTATGACATGGTCGTCATTCGTCGACCATAGCAGTAATAATTACCGACAATTAGCGCGAACTTTTGTGGTTCTATGCTTGTCGTCCGTCTTGGTTTTGTCGGGTATTCTAGCGGCACTTCCTACTTCCTATGCTCAATCAGGAGCTGGCACTAACATTAGCCTTAGAGCCTATCCCAAAAATAAGACGCCGTCAGAATTTGGCAGTTATAACCGTCAAATACCAATTATTCCCATATAAGACATAGCATCCATCGCTGACTTCCCTTACGATATGCCCATAGAGGTATTTTTGGGATAGGCTCTTAATCGTTCCCTTCGAAAAATGAGTGTTCATGATGACACCCACTGGCCAAAAGTGGTTGTCTGCGGAAACAAATCCACTCACGGCGCCCGTGTAAGTAAGCGTTTCACCCTCACCGATACTGGTCTTCATATACTTCTGCTAAACTCACAAAAACAGCTTTTTGACGAGAATGTTCGCAGACTGACAGAAAATTTGAAAGCAATTGCCGAAAAGCATACTTGGTTCCCATTTGTTTTCTACGGGTTCGCCAAGTATGTCTCCGAACCGGAGGATCTTGAAATCCTGCAACAGGTGCTATCAAAGTTCTTTGAAGACCACCGAAGTTACTTTATGTTCGGCCATCCGAACAGGGATGTTTCTGCGTTCGCACTGTTCTCTCGTGCTGTAGTCGATATT
>DATEUD010000074.1:0-7591 GCA_035283265.1 Nitrososphaera sp. | reverse complement strand
CAAGCGTCGAGGGAGTGTTTGCAGCCGGCGACGTGCATGATCACAGGTACAGGCAGGCCGTGACTGCGGCAGGCTTTGGCTGCATGGCGGCAATCGACGTCGAAAGGTGGCTTTCTGAAAGAAAGCACGTCAAGAAGTAATTCTATTGGGCCGACTTGTCGTTGTCAATCATTTCAAAGATGTTCCTTGCGGTGCCATAGTATGGGTGCTGCCGACGTAGCGTTCTGGCAAGTCTTGTTGCCGGTATGGATAAGGGTAAATTAATATTGACAGGGTTTTAAGTATTCTCAGGAAAAGAGCTGGTTTTGAGCAGGAGAAACATCGAGGTCAATCCTTTGATTGAGCAGTTTGCCGACCACCTGTCCAGAATCGAAGACGCGCTTGTGCGGGAGCTTGACCTCTATTCCTGGTCCGAGTTCCACGCGCCCTTGCACTACGCCTGCGACGGCGGCAAGCGGATCAGGCCACTGATACTCGTGCTGTCAGCCGAGTGCATCCACTCGAAAAAACCTGGGCCAGACGCATACATATCGGCCTCTGCAATCGAGCTCCTGCACACCGAGTCTATAATCCATGACGACATCATTGACGAGGAGAACCAGCGCAGGGGCAAGCCTTCGTTCCATGTGAAATACGGCTATAACAGCAGCGTCCTCACAGCCGACTTTGTGCTCGGCATCATACTCAACATCGGGTCAAAGCTGAAAGACGCGCGCATCATCAACGAGCTATCCAACGCGGCCACTAGGATGAGCGAGGGTGAGATGATGGAGATAAGGCTCAACAAGTCGCCCAACATCTCTGAAGACGACTACATCAAGGTGCTCGAGTTCAAGACCGCGTCGCTCTTTGAAGCGTCCGCAAAGGTGGGTGCAATCATTGGCGGCGGAAGCGATGACCAGATCCGCGCTATGACGTCGTTTGGCAACCTCCTAGGCATCGCCTACCAGATCCATGACGACCTTATCGACTGGAACAACGAAAACAGACTCTTTAACTTGCTCGTCAGAAAGAACGGCAAGTCTCAGGAACTGGTTGACCAGATGGATAAGCTCTACCATTCGTACGCTGCCAAAGCAAAGAACGAGCTCCGCAAGATACCGGCAGAAAGCGAGGCCAAGCACCACCTAGAGCACCTGACCGACCTCGCCTCTGTCCAGTTCTAGTCCAAGTAATTTAATTTTATTGCGTCATTCGGGGAACGCGCTAGTTGCCGCCAGTTATCATTGACGCCTGCGTGATGCTCGACGACAGGTCGGGTATCGCTCTTGACGCAAAGTCAAGCAGCGGGGCGTGCCAGATGCCAAAACCCACCATGAACACCATCGCAAAGACGAGCACCGCGACTATTGCCCTCGGCTCCTTTACCCTACTCATGTCCGGCCCCTCCTCCATGTACATCTTTCTCATTATCCAGGCGTAATAGCCAAGCGAGAGCGCGCTGTTAAGGACGCCTGCTATGGCAAGCCACGGGCCCCACTCTACCAAAGGCCCAGAGTTGATGCCTGCTCCAAAGAGCACCAGTTTACTCCAGAAGCCGTTAAGTGGAGGCACGCCTGCAAGGGCAAGCAGCGATATCGAAAGCGCGATCGCAGTTATCGGCATGCGCTTGCCAAGGCCGCGGTACTTTTCAAGGCTGTAGCTTGCAAGCGCCGTTGCCACTGCTGCCGCTGCAATGAATGCTGCCGACTTCATCACAGCGTGGTTGATTATGTGGAAGAGCGAGCCGGTGAGCGCCTGGTCTGAATAGGGCGCAAGCGCGATGCCTATCATAATGTAGCCTGCATGTGCAATGCTGGAATAGGCAAGTATCCTTGGAACGCTCTTTTGCACCAGCGCGCCGAGGTTGCCAAGAGTCATGGTAAATACTGCCACGACTGCGAGCGTGAGGGTCCAGTCGAGGTTGAGCGCAAACATGCCAAGGACAATGACGCGGAGCGCGGCGGCAAAGCCGGCCTTCTTTGTTCCCGCAGCCAAGAGCGCGCCTATTGTGGTCGGCGAACCCTCGTAGGCGTCTGGCAGCCACATGTGGAACGGCACGAGGCCCATCTTGAAGCCAAAGCCGGCAATGAAAAGCGCAACTGCAAGCAGCCCGACAGGCACCAGGCTTGAATCGAGGTTGGCCATCGCCCTTATCGAGTCGCCGATGTTGGTCGTGCCTGTAATGCCGTAGACAAGGCCTATCGCAAAGACAATAAGCGCTGACGACAGCGCGCCGAACATAAAGTACTTTATCGCCGCTTCGTTTGAAATCGGGTCGCGCTTTGTAAAGCCTGCCAATGCGTAAGTTGGAAGCGACATCAGCTCCCACGCGACCAGCAGCATCACCAAGTCTGTAGAGTAGGCGATTATTACCATGCCGATACTTGATAGCAGGATGAGCGAGTAGTAGGCCGCTGGGTTTGACTTGCCCTTGTAATAGTTCCACGACGATGCCGTGACCATTACAGAGACCAGCAGCAGCGCGACCGCAAAGAACGAGCCGAACATGTCGTCGACTATTACTTCCTGCGAGAACGCCACAGCCGGTAAGACCTCGCCGGAAAATATCCTGAAAACGACTATGCCCATCGCGACAATGAGCGCGCCAAACGCGATCGCGCTGTAGACCTTGTTCCTGTCCGCGCCTTTTTCGCGTCTGGCGGCGTCAATAGCCGGGATGGCGAGGCCTACCACGCCCAGTATTATCGTTACGAGGATTGGTGTCGAGAAGATTTCAACCATTTTTCATGCACCTACAAGAACAGCAGCATCACGATTATCATGATACCAACTGCAAAGACGAACAGGTATGTCTGCGTAATTCCGGTCTGGCCGCCCTTTACTACTCTAGACATGTATGACATCGAGTACTGAAGGGCGGGGTTCATGCCGTCGATAATCGTGGTTTCAAAGTATCTCCAGACAAAGCGGTACACCGCCATCGGCAACACCACTCCGCCCCAGTACAGGGCAGTGTTGAGGTACCACCTGTTGTAGAGGAACTTCCAGATTGCCCTTGTTACAATGCTTCTTGATATGACCTGCGGATCTGCCTTCCTTGCGATGTAGAAAATATAGCCAAGGGCGCCGCCTACTCCAAATGCGCCTACCGATGCTGCCGCTGCAATGGGGTTGAGGCCGAACCAGGTCCTGTCTCCTTCAGGCGCAATGCTGAGCATAGGTCCTGTTGTCTCTTCCTCTTTACCGTGGATTCCAAACGACTCTGCCAGGTACTCGCTGAACAGGGCGTGGATTTGCGCTTCAAACACAAAGCCTACCACGCCTATCGCTATAGACGCGACTGCAAGGATTCCGTACGGCACCCACATGCTCGGGCCTGCCTCATGCACGTGATGTCCGTTTTGCTCCATATCTTCGATGTGTTTACTGCCCTTGCCAAAGAATGCCATCCCTATCATCCTGAAGGTGTAGAACGCCGTCATGATGGCTACTACTACCGCCATTATGAACAGCGGCCATGCGTATGAATAGCCTGATTCTAGCACGGAAGCAAATATCGCGTCCTTGCTCCAAAAGCCAGATGTGAAAAGCGGAGCGCCTGCAAGCGACAGGCTCGCCAGAAGCATAAAGATGTACGTCTTTCTCATGTGCTTTTTCAGGCCGCCCATGTCGGTCATGAACCTGGAACCGACTGCATGAAGCAGGGCGCCGGCACCCATGAAGAGCGACGCCTTGAACATCGCGTGGCTCATCATGTGGAAGAAGCCGGATGTGTAGCCATCGACAAAGTTGAGCGACAAGCCTGCAATGCCAAGGCCCAACATCATGTATCCAATCTGCGAGCCTGTTGAATATGCAAGCACCTTCTTTATCTCCGGGTTTACTAGCGCCTGCGTCGCTAAGAGAAATGCCGTGATTGCGCCGACCCACGCGACTATTTCAAAAAACTGCTCTGTGCTGAATGCGCCAGCCACGCCCACCGCATAGAACAGTGGCCCAATGCGCGCGACAAGGAATACGCCGGCCTTGACCATAGTCGCGGCGTGGATGAGCGCGGAAACTGCTGTGGGGCCGGTCATGGCCTCTAGCAGCCATTCGTTCAGCGGAAACTGGGCCGACTTGCCTATAGCGCCGCCAAACAGCAGGACGGCTGCAGGCACTAGCAGGTTCTGCTGCGACATCACCATGGCCCATGTCGGGTCTTCAACGAGCTCCTTGAAGCCAAAGGTGCCGGCGTGCATGAATATCAGGAACATGCCGGCAAGCATCATGGTGTCGCCTGCGCGGGTCATAAGGAACGCCTTCAGGCCGGCGTGAGTGGGCGAAGCCCACATCGCGATGCCTCCGGCGATGTGACCCTCCCTGCCGACAAAGTCCTTCTTCCTGTCGTAGTACCAAAAGCCGATCAATGCATACGAAGCAAGACCCACGCCCTCCCATCCAAAGAAGACCATGAGTAGGTTGTCCGACATGACAATGAGCTGCATCGAGCCAATGAAGAATAGCATGAAGAACCAGTAGCGCGTGAGGTCCTTGTCGCCGTGCATGTAGCCGGTCGAGTATACCATTATCAGAAACGAGATCCAGGCCACGAGGTTTGTCATGACAATTGCAAGCGGGTCCGCAAGGACGCCTGCCTTCAGACCAAGCGAAGAAATCCACGGTACCTGGCTGTGCACCTCCGCGCCTTCTAGAGCAAGCGGGATCAGGGTCGCCGCGGAAATAGCGCTAGCGAGCGCAAACCCTACTGCGGTGTAGTCCCTTATCCTGTGGCCAGAGCGCGCAACCGCCGCGATTACTGCGGCCCCGGCAAAGGGCAGAATCCACACAAGCCAGGCATTTATTGCAATTCCTTCAAAGCCAGTCGCCATTAGATCACTCTAATGTTCTCCTTCTACAGACACAGGCGAAGCCAAGTTAACCGATTGTTCCGATCCTCCAGCGTGTACTGGCACTGGGAGCACTCCTTCTTGGCCTTCAAACATGCCGCCAATGTAATCGTTGATCGGGTTTAGGAACAGGTCCGGGTAAACGCCTATGATAAGCGTCATTGCAGCAAACACGCCCATCGTCGCGGTGATATAGCGGTTCGAGTCCTTGACGTGCGCCAGCTCTTCCGGTATCTTACCAAAGAATATGCGCTTGTACATCCACAGGATGTAGGCAGACGAGAGCACGGTTGCAAGTATGCCGAGCCCGAACATGACAGTGCGCAGCGGGTCCATGTCGTTCGTGGCTGTCTGGAGGACACCGTTGAAGAGCATCCACTCGGCCATAAAGCCGCTTGTGGGTGGTATACCAATGATCGTGAGCGCACCGATCATTGCAATCACTGCAGTGTAGGGCATCTTGCCTGCAAGGCCGCCGAGCTTGGCCATGCTCCTTGTGCCTGTTTGGAGGATAATGGAGCCGGCCATCATGAAGAGGATAGCCTTGCCGAGGCCGTGAGTCACGTACATCATTGTCCCACCGGTTATGCCAAGTATGCTTTCAGATCCCAAGCCGAATAATATATAGCCCATCTGGCTGATACTAGAGTAAGCGAGAACCCTCTTGATGTCGTCCTGCATCAGGGCCATTGCGCCGCCGTATATTATTGTGGCAAGGCCCCACATGTTGATGTAGATGCTGTATTGCTCATAGCTGCCGGCGAGAAGCTCCATCCACAGCCGGAGGAGGCCGTACGCGCCGATGCCGATCATGGCCGGAGACAGGAGCGCCGACACGGGGGTCGGGGCTTCCGCGTGCGCGTACGGGAGCCAGATATGCACCAGAAACGCCGCCAATTTGACGCCAAGGCCCATGACCAGGGCAAATATGATAAGTGGAAGCCACTGCGCCGGAATGTTGGTCACGTTCGCTCTGATCGTGTCATAATCAAAGCCGCCCGCAAAGAACCCCATCGCCAGAAGCCCCAGCAGGAGCACTACTGCTCCTACGTGAGTCCAGAAGAAGAACATCAGGGCTATCCTTCGCCTTGCGCCGTAGCCGTAGAACGCAATTAGGAAGAACGACGGGACAAGCATCAATTCAAAAAACACATAGAATTCGAGCAGGTTCGTAGCCAAGACGGTTCCAATCATGCCCATCGAGAACATGAGGTAGAGCGCAAAGTAAAGCCCCATCTGGTTGTTGATGTGTTGCTGGCTGTCAAGCACCGTCGTCTGCGAGCCGGGTTCGATGTTGGTTCCAGCGGGTCCATTCGAACCGTGAGTGCCGCTGCCGTGCCCCCCTTTGCCGTGGCCGGGCAGATCCTCTGACACCTTGTGGATCATGTAGGGCTTTGAGTACAGCGCAAGCACCGTGCAGAGGACGTAGACAATGATCGCAAACGGCAGGCTGAGCCCGTCAAGCCTGAGCCCAAAGTCACCGAACTGGCTCCACGCGTAACTTTCGGCGTATACCTCCTGGGTGCCGCTGTAAATCCCAACAGCAGGAATGAACAAGAGGCCGGAAGACACTGCCAGCGCGCCAAAGGAGAACCAGGTCGCTGCGTTTACCCCCACCTTCCTGCTAATGCCGTAGGCGACAGGTGCCATGAGGAGCGGTATAAAGGTCGCTGCCAACAGGAAATATGATTCTGCCACTTTGATCTTCTAGCCCCGCATGCTCCTGAATTCTGCGACATCGATTTCCTTGTACAGCCTGTACGCCACGATGATAAGCCCGAGCCCCACCGCCACTTCCGCAGCCGCAATCGCTATTGAAAAGAGCGCAAAGGTCTGCCCCTGCGCGTTCGGCAGGCCCCTGGAAAATGCAACCAGCGTCAGGTTTGCAGCGTTGGCAATTATTTCTATCGAGAACAGCATCCTGATCGCGTTGCGCTTGACGACCAGCCCGTAGATGCCGATGGCGACCAGCGCTATCGACACGATGAGGAAATCAATCAGCTCGCTCATGTTCTTGCTCCACATCCTCTCTGCGCGCAAGTGCAAGCGCCGCAATCACCGACCCTGCAAGGGTCAGCCCCATTAGGATTAGCGCCGGCGCATAGTAGGTCAGCATCAGCTCGCCGATCTCTGTAAAGTCTACCGTTGGTGAGCCGTTGAAGTTGCCGAACTGGCCGTTGAGCCCCGACGCAATCAGTAGCGCCCCAAAGCTCGCCATGATGATAAGCATCAGCGCAATGCCGGCGCCCTTCCTCTTCTTGTCCTCCTTTGTGGTGAAAAGGGCCTGCGTCCTCACCAGCATGACTGTGAATATGATTAGCACTGCAACTGCGCCGACATAGACTAGGATCTGGAACATCGCCACGAATGGCGCGTCTAGCAGCAGGAAAAAGCCAGCTATCCCGAGCATCGAGACTGCAAGCGCCACTGCGCCGTAGATAAGCTCGCGCGCTTCAAGCGCAATTATGGCCGAGCCAACGGTGAGAACTGCAACAGCAATAAAGACCGGGTCAGCCATGTGTGGCCCCCCTGTCGTCTATCACGATTTCAACATCGCCCTGGTATTTTGGTTTGATGGCAAGCTGGCCCGGCGTGTAGATCAGATGTTCTTTGGTGAATGCCGAGAGCTCATAGTCGTTTGTCATGAAAAGCGCGTACAACGGGCAGGCGTCGACGCACAGGCCGCAGAACACACATTTGCCATAGTCGATCTGGGGCATGATAGCTTTCTTGTTATGCTTCCACGCCTCATCCACCTT
>DATEUD010000073.1:0-3877 GCA_035283265.1 Nitrososphaera sp. | reverse complement strand
TCGAGTGACTGTTTGTCCGCGTCAAATTCGTCTATCTGGAACAGGGTCATCCTTCGAAGGAACTTCAGGTTTAGGTTCGCAAGCGCCGCCAGGCTTGCGATAATGTCTTCAAGCGTCGCGACGTTCTGCGCGTCCGCTCTGAACTTGCCTTCGATAACTAGCTTTAGTATCGCGATTTCCACCGGCGAAAAATCGTTGGCCAGCGTTTCAGTGATTGCCGCATAGTTGGGCACTATTTCGTTCCGCAGCAGCTGCGCCGCCTTGTCTGCAAGAGTCTTGCCCGTCAGCGAGTCCATAAAACCGTAGTTGAATATCTTTCTCGTGCTCCCTACGTTGCGCTCGGCCTTTTCCTGGAGGTACATGACGACTGCCTGCCTCAATCTGGCCGAATAGTCGTCGGTAAAGCCTGCAAGCATTGCGCTGTAAAGGCTGTGCATGTTGCGCGGCGATATCTGCGAAAGGTCGACGTACGAAACTACCGCGCTGTCAGACACTTCCTTGAGCCCCTTTGTGTGGAGCGCAAGGTGAGTCTTGCCGGACCCGACATCCTGTATCACGGTGACAAGCCTAAAGTCCTTGTCCGTGGCAGTCCCCGTGCCCACCTTTGAATAAAGATCGGAAATGCAGGACAACAATGCAGCCTTAGCGTCCTTGTGGCGCTTGCCACCAAGTATCTTGGCGTCAATGAGCGTCGGAGTCGGGCTGCTTGGGTACGGGTTGCGGTCCAGCCTGTAGGGGTACATTATATGCACCTCACGAATCCGTGGAGCAGTCCCCTCACCATCACGCCTTCCCCGCCGCCGGTGGAAAGCTCGTATCTTTCCTGGTGCATGTTTGTCAATTCTCCGACAAGCCTGTAGAATTCGTCTGCAGTAATGTTGCACCTGTTGCACAGCTCGTTCCTGAGCTTGGCAAGTTCCACCCAGCCTATCGACGAGCCAGAGTTGGCCAGCGCGACGTCAAATTCTTCCTTGAAATCGTGAACGCTTATCGCCCTCCTTGAGCCTGCCTGTATCGGAATGTCGGTTGCGATCATTTGCTGGTGCAGTGACGACTGCTGGTCATTCTTTATTTCCAGCACGAACCTTGCAAGGTTGGAAATGTTGTTTGCAAGAGTTTCGACGGTGCGCGCAAGTTCATTGTTGGAGTTGCTGATTGACACCTGCAGCGACTGTATCATGTCGTACGTCAGTTTGAACCTCGGGTCGGAATTGAGCAGGCTCTGGATGTAGTGCGTCTTGTGGAAGCAGTAGTAAGCCCCGGCGCGCTTGTCGACAAAAATTTCGCCTTTGCTTATGACCTTCTCTAACGCTTCTTCAACGTCGCCTAGTTCCTTGCGCAGATCGGCCTTTTTTATTCCGGCCGACCCCGCAGAAAGGATTCTTTTGACCAGTTTTTCCTCTGCGGTCATGAGGTAGGGGGCCGAAATTGTTATTTAAATAACAACGTGATAGCCAGCAGCAGTTTTGGTAAATTTCTTTACACCACCATAATCCAAAGAGTTAATATTGCAAAATGCAATGCTTCTCAAGGGATGATGAATACTCTTTCTGCATTATGATGAAAGTACTAGGGTATCTGACCTCAAACTACCTTGACTTGAACTCTTGCTCGCGCCTTTCTCATGGCCGCGAACATGGCAATCACAGCGGCCACCCACACGCCCGCCATCACGATGTTGGTGAGGCTGATGTACATGTAAGGGACTGCCTCCATGAGGCTCAGTTTGATAACGTTTGCAGACTGGTGCATATCCCTCATTGCCATGTTGTACTGCTCGCTGTGCGGGACCATCGCCGAGGCGGACTCGGCCCGGAAGATTATGCCGTCGAGGTTAGTCTGGATCTGCTCAAAGTCGGTCCTAGCGGTGGAAAAGAGCCAGACAGGGTTGCCCTTTGCAGGCATCAGTTCCTTTGTAAGCTCGACGTACTCTGCCAGCTGCTCCGGCGTCTGCGCGGTCTGGGCCCGTGCAACGAACCCTATGGCCTGGTTGACTGGATGCATTGTCGACTGGTAGCCATAGTACGCGATGCCGGCTCCCATCGCCAGAAATGCAAGCATCCCCGCAAGCACCACTTGCTGGTTCACGCTTCTTGTTCTGGTAACACTTGCGGCCGCCATGGCTGTGCCGCCGCTACCAAGGGTGTACTTGCCTGCGGCGATGGTCGGCGCATACGCGCGGCCGCGCAAGCCCGCCTTCTTTTTCCGAAACGACGAATGCACTATACTCAGGTACGCGACGTAAAGGAATCCTATAGTCGGGATTGCCATCATTGGGGCAAAGACGGCGTTGCCCGAAGCCAGAGAAATGAACACCGCCATGCAGCCATAGATTGCAAAGAATATCTCAAGGAGCGTCGTCTTTGTGAACGGCAGCACGTACTCTTTGTGTCTCCAGTCGTCGCCCTTGTTCACAACGCCAAACTTGGGCGTGCGCAGGAATTCGTTCTTTTTGCCAAACACCGCGTCAAACACCGCCACGGTGTTGTTGACCGACATGCCTGACGAAAAGAACATCAGGAAAAAGAACTGCCTTGCCTTTTCGCGCCCTTTGCTTGCGTCGCTGTCCCATGCCTTGTTTATGACGAGCAGGTACCCGCCCGGCCCCATCATTATATACATGAACACGGAGATGAGCGGCGCCCAGCCCACAGTGTAGAGCTGGTAGTTCATGGCAAGGAGCATCGGGAATATCAGGAATTGTGCAAGAAAGAGCGGGTTTACAACGTGCCTTGTAAGCTGCATGAACGCCTGCGCCTTAGTATCCATGGGGACTTTCCTGTTGAGCATCACGTCGCTCAGCAGTTTAAGCGCCACCTGCATCGAGCCCTTTGCCCAGCGGAACTGCTGGCGCTTTGCAGCGTTCATTTGCACGGGCAGCTCGGCGTCCACCTCGACGCCCTCCAGAAAGAGGCACTTCCAGCCATTCATCTGCGCCCTGTAGCTGAGGTCGAGGTCCTCGACAAGCGTGGTGGTGTGCCAGCCGCCTGCATCGTTGATGCACGACGTCCTCCAAATGCCGGCAGTGCCGTTAAAGTTCATGTAAAGGTGGGTGAGGCTCTTTGCCTTTTGCTCCACCAAGAAGTGGAGGTCAAGCGACACCGCCTGAGCCTCTGTCAGGGTCGAGTAGTTTTCGTTGACGTGGCCCCACTTGCACTGCACAAGGCCAATCTTTTGGTCCGTGAAAAAGGGTCCAAGCGCCCTCTTCAGGAACCAAGCGGGCGGTATAAAATCGGCGTCAAATATCGCGATAAATTCTCCCTTGACGTGCTTCATGCCGGCCTTGAGCGCGCCGGCCTTGTAGCCGGACCTGTCTGTGCGGTGTATATGAACAATGTCAAACCCCTTGAACCGGTAGTCGTCCACTATGGACTTGATAAGATCGACGGTGTCGTCGTCAGAGTCGTCCAGCACCTGTATGTGCAGCCTGTCTTTTGGGTAGTCGATCCTGCACACTGCGTCCATCAGGCGCTTGGCAACATACTTTTCATTGTACAGTGGCAATTGGATGGTGACCACGGGAAGGCTGGCCGGTAGCTCTACCCGCTGGCGCATTTTCTTTTCGTGCCGGATGTTGTTGCGCGACTGGTAAGCAAGGTAGTAAAAGTTGAGCGTGTAAACCATCAGGATCCAGCCAATCATCAGGAATATGACGTAGAGAAAGGGGCCTGGACCGTACATGGTATTAGCTCTTGGAACGAATGATGACTTCCTTTATATTTATAGGTACTTGTGACTAGCCCTTTGTGAATATCTTGACTGCCTGCGGAGGACACACGTTTTCGCACGCCATGCAGAATATGCAATCCTTTTCTCGGATCATGAACGCCTTTTTGTCAGAAGCTGGGTGCCCTGGTGTCTCCAGCCATTCATAGAC
>DATEUD010000072.1:0-2032 GCA_035283265.1 Nitrososphaera sp. | reverse complement strand
ATTCATCCAGAGCAAGGACAAAAAGCCTCTTTTTGTCTGTCTCTAATGCAGATTCTATTGCTTGGCCAATTTTTTCTACTGCGACATTTATCCCCTGCGCACTCTTCAAGTTCGGCACGCCAAATTCGGCTAAAATCAGGTTGGCGCATCCAAACACAGTTTTTGCCTTCCGTAGATTCACAAACCTGTACGAAATGTCGGGGAGGTTTTCGCAAACAAACTTGACCAGCGTGGATTTGCCAGACCCAGCCCGTCCATATACAGATATGAAAGGAACCACATGACCCTTCCTGGAGCTCAGAAGGAACCTCGCAAGCTCCCGTGCTTTGTCTTCTCTCCCGATTATTGCCGGCGCAGATTTGAGCGCATCCGGATATTCCTTGTTTGCAAAAAGCGACTCCTCTCTTTCAATTTCAGAGGCGATGTTCTCAAGGTCTCGCTTGTTCAACTTTGTATTTTCCACTAGCAACGCATATATAAATTAATTCTAGCACCCATCATTAATATCTCTTTTTCCTTTTCAACAAACGTCTTGAACGCCTGCACCAAATGTCACAAAGAACCTTTTGTATACTTCAGGGCCTACTCCGGTGAGTATTTGTGCAAAAAGTGCTTTGTGCGGTCCATCGAAGACAAGGCCGCGCGGACGATGTCAAAGTATTCGATGGTCAAGTACGGCGAGCGCGTCGCTGTCGGTGTGTCTGGCGGCAAGGACAGTTTATCGTTATTGTATGTGCTCAAAAAGATCTTTGACGGTCATGACAGGTCAAAGGACGACTTGATAGCAGTCACGATAGACGAGGGTATAGAGGGCTACCGCGACGAGTCGCTTGCGATTGTCAGGGATTTCTGCGGCAAGCTGGGCGTTCAGAGCAAGGTCCTGAGCTACAAGGAGCTGTTCGGCGTCTCGATGGACGAGGCGATGGTCATTAGGCCGTCTGAGAAAATGTCGTCGTGTTCGATGTGCGGCACTTTTAGGAGAAGAGCAATAGACCTTGCGGCAGAAAGAGTGGGCGCCGATGTCGTCGCAACGGCGCACAACATGGACGACCAGTTGCAAACATTCATGATAAATCTGCTGGCCGGTGACGTGGAGCGCATAGGCTGGATACACCCCGAGCCTGTGGAATACGCCGGCGGCATGAAGAAGGTCAAGCCGTTTGTAGAGATAGGCGAGCACGAGATAGTGTTCTACGCGCTGCAGCGCGAGATCCCGTTCCAGTCAGAGGAGTGTCCCTACATGAACGAGAGCATACGCACCGACCTGCGCGAATTCTTCAACAAGATGGAGAATGAGCACCCCGGCATCAAGAACAACGCTTATGCGTCCATGCTGAAAGTGTCAGAAAGGCTGCGGACGACGCTCGAGCCCCGGGGTGACAGGAAATGCTCGGTTTGCGGCCGCGACTCTACCGGAGACGTGTGCTCTGTCTGCAAGACCGTCGAGGCTCTGGGAATCAAGCCGGCATCACAAATGTAATATAACGACTTTTCATTATCCATGACGGAGGCAGGTAGGGCTGGGGTGCTAGCCGTGCCCCACACTGGAAATCGGCTTCATGCCAGGGCCAGTAACTGCCGGGTAAATCCGCCGGGAGGAGGTACCCGCTTGCCCGGCTGAGATGAAATCGCGCCGTGTCGGATGGTTATGAGCGGCGATCTACGCGAAGGCGTGGCGTCGACCGTGAATCGTCGAAATGGGTGAGGTCCGGGAGGGAGCAACCCTAAGGCGGCGTAGCCATGCTAGCACGTCTACGTGGTGGATCTTGCAGGGCTTGAAAAGGGGCCTTTTGCCAGCGGTGGTACCGGCAGGCTGCCTCCACTCTACATATACGCGTTTCCAGGGGAAATGCATATCCTGATTGGTTCTTTTAAGGAATGATCGGGTTCCTTTGGGCCCATTCCTACGTAAAGTCCGAACCCCAATTTTTGACGACGACTTTTCCGTTTGGTAGCGTCCCGGCGAACTGCCAGCCTGTGTTGGTTGATAAGTTCTCCCGCTTGTTCTGGCCCGACAACCCTTTGTTCTTGC
>DATEUD010000071.1:0-7425 GCA_035283265.1 Nitrososphaera sp. | reverse complement strand
CGGCCTTGACAGCCTGGAATGGTTCAGGTGACTGACTGCGGTGCCGGGGCTGAAAGACAAGATCATCGCAATCACCAGAAACGAGAGCGACGCAAGGGAATTTTCGCAGCTGGTAAGCAGGCAAGGGGCTAGGGCGATAGCCCTTCCGACGATAGAAATTGTGCCAAGGGATCCGGAGGCAGCAAGTGAATTTCTGGAAAAACTGCAAAAGAAAAAACACGACTATTGCGCGTTCATGAGTCCGCAGGCCGTGAAGATCCTGTTCGACCTTGTCGGCAGGGAGGCAGTTCTTGCGCTAAAGTCCACGATAGTGATTGCAGTGGGGCCAAAGACAAAGGCGAGCCTGCAGGAGCAGGGCGTGAACGTCAGGCTGGTGCCGGAAAAATTCTCTTCGGCGGGCCTAGTCGATCTGCTCTCGTCAATGGAGCCGGCGAGAAAAAAGATAATCATACCGCGCAGCGGCGCCGCAAACGAGTTTGCTGCAAAAGCCCTGACAGCCCTCGGGATGAAGGTCGACGAAATACTGCTCTACACGGTGCGCACCAGCCCCGTAACGTTTGTGTGGAGCGAGTTTTCTGATCTGCTCCTGCAGAAAAAGGTGGACGCAGTCGTTTTCACGAGCGCCTCAAGCGTTAGCTCGTTCTTTGAAATAATGGGCAAGATGACCATAGGACATTTGCAGCTTGACGGCCTTGCCAGGGTGGTCTCAATAGGTCCCTTCACCAGCAAGGAGCTGAAGAAGAGGAAAGTGAAATACTTTGAAGCGGAAGAACACACCATCAGGGGCGCGCTCGAGCTCGCAAAGAGAATCGTGTAACTCTTTTTAGTCTTTGTGCGCCATATGGGGCATTACAGAAACTACCACGCAGGGCGCCCTCCTAGAATATTGTACATTCAACATGAATAGCCAGCTTGAAAAGAAGGTGGATTTCCTGTACTCGTCGGTTTAAAAACATGTGCGCGACGCGGAAAAGGACAACAAGTCCGAGCTTGCGAAACTGTGGACGTCCATTAAAGAGGACGAGCAGGACCACCTGATAAGGCTGCGGGAAGAGCCTTTGACGGAAGCTAAAGAAAATAGGTTAAAGTAGGAAAGCACTGGCCTTTGCTGCGCGCCTAGTCTCTATTGCTAGCATGTCAGACATCCTCTCCACCGCGGAAAGGTACTCGACGCCCTTGGTGGTGGTGCGGAACTGCCTAAGCGAGCCTGACTCGACGTCCTGTTCGAGCAATCCGTTTCCCATCAGCGCCTGCGTGTACTCCTTGGCCTGGCTATGGGTCAGGTACGCGTGGAACATTATCTTGGTGATGGAGGCTCCACCCTGAGCGCTGTAAAGGATGTCTCTCATGATTTCGTCCTTTTGCCTATTGCGCATCACAATCTCGTATTTATAGCAATAGCTGTCTGAATATAAGATTACCGTTGGACTCTTATAGAATATTTCTCTATTCTCAATAACCATTATTATAGAAGAGTACTCAACACGCCAAGTATGCAATACAACTCCTTCATGGAAATAGGTTCATGTCCCGTCTAGTTACTAGAACCAACAATAAGGTCCAACTTAAGGTGCATTAGAGAAGCGGGTTCGGAGGGATTCGGACCCTCGACATTTTAACCCAGAATAACTGACTGGTTAAGAGCCAGACGCTCTACCTGGCTGAGCTACGAACCCGCAGAAAATTTGCTGGAGCGAGCGATATTTAAATGAAACTAGAAAAGGGAAAGAAAATTCTTTAGGCTATTTTGGCTGTCTGCTGGCTCTGCTGGACTATCTTGACTATCGCCTCAGAGACAGAGCAGTTGAGCTTTTCCTTTTCCTTCAGGATGTGTCTGTAGGCGTCGAGCGTGATGTAAACCGGTATCGAGCCCGTGCCTTCAAGCAATGCTTTCACGCGATACAGGCCGTTTTCCATTCCGCGCTCTGCAATCTTTTTCAGCTTGACCTTATCCATAAAGCTGCCAAGCGGACCCATCGGCATCTCGTACTCGACTGTCATGCCGGTCCTGCTCTTTTTTTCGCCCAGCTCTTCAAAGTCGACTGTTATCTGCCAACTCTTGAACGGTCCTTCAATCATTTTAGCAACAATCTTGCGCATTGGAATATAATCAATAGTTTCGCAGTCCCACTCGAGCTTTTTGCCGTCAAAATCTCCGCTTATCCTGAAAATAGTTCCAACCCCAAAGCCGTTCTTGACTTCGACAGGGATAACGCTCAGCCCCATGTTCTCCGGGAACTGGTCGGCCATGTGCTCTGGCCTTGCAAAATAAGTGAATACTTCGTTGATCGGAGCGTTAATTTCGATGCTCTTTTGGATAACGGTCATCGTGGAAGAAAGCCGGAGAACTGAATTTAAAGGTTTTGACAAGAAAAAGGAGGCTGGCTACGCCAGCGGATTGGCGTTTACTATCTCGTCAAGGCACTTGATGACGTCTTCCTTGCTGACAGGAATGGGGTTGTAGTCAAGGTGGCCGCGGTCCGGCATGATAACGTCTGCTGCCTGGTCGAGCGGCTGCTTTAGCTTGAGCTGCTCGAACTTTAGTTTCTGCGCAATTTCCTTGAAGCGCTTGTAATAGGGGGACTGGTTGAACTTGTGCGCAACTGTAGTGCATGACGAAAGCGCGTAGCCGTGCGGCACACCTTCATTTGAAAATACGTACGACAGTGCGTGGCCAAGCGTCGTCGACGAGTTGCCAAAGCCGATGCCTGAGAGCATTGCGCCGTACGGAAGCAGGATGTGCTTGTCGTTCATTATGGCATCATAGAGTATGTCAAATGCCTCCTTGCAGAAAAGCTGCGTGAACGGGTTGCCGAGCTTGCTGTCATAGCCTTCAGACGCTTGGGCTGCCGCGTCGCATGCAGAGTTGCGCATAATGTTGAAAGGAGTGCCGGGCAAAAAGTACGGGTCGACGATGGATGCGTCTGCAAGGAACGCTTCGTCCTGCAGGAGCTTTTTCTTGTGGTCAAAGCTGATTACCGCGTAGGTGGTCATCTCTGCGCCGGTGCCAAACGTCGTCGGGATCAGGATCTTGGGTATGCCTGTCATCTTGCCTAGATATTTGCAGACGTCCAACGAGCTTCCGCCGCCAAGACCAATGTAGCACGAAATGTTCTTACCTTCGTACTGCTTCTTTATTTCCTCGACGGTCTCAATCGCGGGGTCGGGCGTGACCTTGTCGTACAGCTCGTAGTTTTTGATCCCCATGTAGTCCAGCCACTTGTTGTAAATGTCGGGAGTGGTCGTGGTAATAACAAGAGCATTCTTTGGGTAGGGAAATTCTTTTGCAGCGTTTTCCCCGAACATGATCTTTTTCGGCATCATTACTTTCCAAGCCATATGAGTATGGGTTCGCCCTCTTGGTGTTTTATGTCTTACTGGCTCGAGACGTTATGCGTGTTCTTTCAGGTAGGCTTGCAGCTTGCGCTTCTCCAACCTCATCAGGTAGACAATGCCAATCACCGTGAACACCTCGACCGATTTGGCCAGTACGCCGGCGACATCCACGCTTTCTGGCAGGCCGGTTGGCGAAAGCGGGGGCGGAAGCGTCACAGAGTAGGCGTAGAGCCCGAGCAGGACGGCCGTCCCGACAAGGCCGAACAAGTTGACTGCCACCGTCTTGCGGTAGTGGTCCTGCGGCCTTGCCCTGCCGGCAGTCGAAGCAGTCAGCGTCAACATCGTATACAGAATGCCGTAGGTCACCTGCATGCCGCCTGCAACAATCAAGAATATGCTGTATTCAATCCGGAGTGAAGCGTGCCCTGAATATATCGCGAAATGGACAAGCCCGCCCGCAATGGCAGCAAGTGTCACGACGTATCTCATGGTGTCGCCGGGCGCGCTCGCAAACTTACCGCTCTTTTTCTTACTCCAGTACGTCAGGCCGAGCACCGCGCCAAATATCGCCAGCGGGCCAAACACCGCCCCCGCAAGGGTCGCGTTGTAGATCGTGCCAAAGCCCTGCGAAATGGCGGCGTTGAAGATAAGCCGCTCACAGTTGCATCCAGACGAGCTGCCAAGCGTGCCTCTTGGCGGGTCAATTGCGTTGATGTTGACCGGCCCGTCGGCTATGCTGAGCACTATCTGGTAGCCGCCGACCTGCGGAAAAGTGTAAAAGACTGAAAAGTCGCCCACGTCCTGCTTTGTCCACGGAAAGGCCTTGAGGCGCTCTCCTGAAGAGGCATAGACTTCAACCATCGTTTCAATGTTGTAGGTGTCCCGCCCGTCGTTGTCCTGAATGCTGAACATGATGGCAGTTGGCTCGCCCGGCGCAGCATAGTCCGGCTCCAGAGCTTCATAGACGTAATACTGCCCGACGCCGTCGCCCCTGCCGTTGTAGTGGGAAAAGTGATCAAAGTGCGCGTAGGCCGGCGCTGCAGAAATCACAAGCAGCAATGAAACTGCCAGCAGGGCCGGGAAGTTCACAGGAATAATTCTCCTTTTCCTGTATATTACTGTGCCTTGGCCAGAGTTTTTTTACCCGCAAGCCTGTGAGCGTACAGGGCGGTGATCAGGATCATCGAGAAGAGCACGATGCCAAGCCCGAGGTGCGTGGTAACCAGAATCGCGTGCAGCCGCTCCACAATGACTATTGCGCCAAGCGTTATCTGGCCAATGACCGCGGCGCCCGCTATTACTGTGGCGATCTTCATACCCTTTGGGGCGGCCTTTGACTTTAGTGTGAATGCCATCGTCGTGATGACGAGCATGCCGGTTGCTGCTGCTACTGACCTGTGGAAGTATTCAATGATAAAGTCTTTATGCGGCAGCAGGCCCTGCGGACAGAGCGGCCATTCGGGGCAAGTGAGGCCGACGCCGGAAGCGCTGACGTACCCACCAATGGAGATCAGCGAAAAGAGGACGACAAGGGAGGAATAAGAAAGGGCCTGCAGCAACAGCATTTTACTGTACTATGAGCTTGCCCTTCATATATTCGTGCACAATGCAAAAGTAGTCGTATTCGCCGGGGTCGACCTCTGCCAGGGATATCTTCGCTGATTCCCCGCCGGTGATTATGCTGGTGTCAAACAGCTTGCCCTTCTCAGGATCGTTGTTGGCAGTTCCGGATGTCACAGTGTGCGGGATGGAGTCCTGATTAACGACGCTGACTTCGTCGCCCTTCTTTGCAGTCAATGAATCGGGATCAAAGTCAGGGTTTCCTTGCACTGAAGAGCTTTCAAGGATGTTTATCGAGGGTCCAGCTGCGGCAGCTCCGCCTGTCTGGCCGGCTTCGGCTGCAGCGATTCTAAGCTTGCTTGTCATGTATGGGTGGAGAGTGCAGAAGTAGTTGATGGTGTCGCCTTCCTTTGCATCTGCTAGCGCGATAGCCTTTGATTTTTCGCCGCCGATGATTATGCCGGTGTCAAACAGCTTGCCCTTTTCGGGGTCATTGTTATCAACGCCTGAAGTGGCGGTGTGCGGAATAGTGTCCTGGTTGTCCCATACTATCTTGTTGCCAAGCGGCACCGTTGCGTCGTCATCAGGGTCGTAGTCAGGGCTTCCCTGCGATGAAGCACCTTGCAATATTGCAATGGTAGTAGTTCCTGCCGCTGGCGGCTCTGTAGGAGGCGGCCTTTCTGTGCGTATCTGGGTCACGGGCGGCGGGTTCTTGTACATGTCGTCGAAGAATGGGACGAGGATCGCCGCTCCCACGGCAAGGGTGATGCCAATGATCGCAAGTCCCTTGGCCATGCGCCTTCCTGAAGTCAGGATTATTGGCTCTTTTTCATGTCCATGTTCGTCATGCGACATTTCCCATTTTCTCCTTTTTAGTGATGGGGCTCGCGCCTGGTGTAGTCGTAGTACTGCTCTCCGATCGCAAACGGGTCGTCCATCTTGGCAGGCTTGCCCGATACCGTGCTCTTTATCATGTTGGCAATGAATACACCCGCTCCGGACGCGGTTATGTATGCGCCGATTGTAGATATCTGGTTCATTATTATGAGCGGCTGCACCGGGACATAGTCGAATGTTCGCCGTGGCTGCCCATAGAGTCCAAGGACGTGTTGTGTCAGGAATATCACCGAAAGTCCCACGAATATGAGCCAGAATGACACCATGGCGATCCTTTCATTGTACATCCTACCCGTTATGAACGGGAACATGTAGTGCGTAAAGCCAATGAATGCCATCGTAACAAGTCCTGCAATGAACAGGTGGAAGTGGCCAACTACCCAGTAACTGTCGTGCGTGAGGAAGTCAAGCGGCATGGCGGTGTTCACAATGCCTCCGGCCCCCGCGTAGAAGAACAGCACCAGCCCTCCCACTGCAAAGCTCATAGGGGCAGCGAACTTGATCCTGCCTCCCCACATGGTCGCTATCCAGTTAAAGACGTGCAGGGCTGAAGCCGGCACTGCCGCCAGCGTCCCGACCATAAAGACGGTCTTTTCTGTAAAGCTCATGCCTGTCGAGTACATGTGGTGGGCCCACGACGCAAAGCTTACGATGGAGAGCAGCACGAACGCCGCAACCCCTGACTGGTAGCTAAAGATCGGCTTTCTCGAGAACTTGGGTATCAGCTCGTACATCATGCCCACTGCCGGTATGAGGAATATGTAGACCTCGGGATGGAACGTGAACCAGAACAGGTGCTGGTACGCTATAGGATCCCCCCCCATGGCAGGGTTGAAAAAGCCCGATACGCCAAGCCTGTCCGTGTACAGCATGATAAGCGCCGCCGCAAACGTGGGAATTGCGACGAGTATCATGATCGACGTTACAAGCGTTGACCAGACAAACAGAGACGTCTTCATCAGCGGCAGGTCTGGGTGCTTCATCCTGAGGATGGTCACTATAAAGTTGATTGCGCCTAAGACGGACGAGATGCCTGCTATCTTGAGGCCAAATATCCACATCTCGGCCGCGGGGCCGGGAGCCCTTATGATCGAATAAGGTGGATAAGCGTTCCATGTGGTGTCTGCAAAGCCAAGCCAGACAAGCGCCATCCCGACTGGAATCATCCAGAACGCGACAGCGTTCAGCTTGGGCCAGGCCATGTCTTTGTACCTGACCATGATCGGGATCAGGTAGTTGCCGATGCCTGAAGCGAATGGAAGGAGCCAGAAAAATAGCATGTTTGTGCCGTGCACCGTGAATATTCTGTTGAATGTGTTAGAATCAGCAATCAGATCTCCGGGGCCGGGCGTGAACAGCTCGGTGCGGATTCCGACAGCCAAAGCGCCGCCTATGATCAAGGCAATCAGCGACAGGTAGACATACAGCAGACCAATATCAGTATGATGGGTCGAAAAAAGGATCTCCCACATTGGACGGGGTTTTTTAACCTCTAGAACCAACTAGCATCCATCCCTCTTAATGCTCGTACATGGAATACTATATCAATAAAAGCATTTTGTTTTTAGCACTGCCAGCAAAACGGGTGATGAATGATGAAAGGTTTGTAAAAGTAGAATTTACAGAAAATTA
>DATEUD010000070.1:0-2808 GCA_035283265.1 Nitrososphaera sp. | reverse complement strand
GCCGGGTGCGTCGTACGGTCCCCATACCTTGATACCCTGGAAGGTGCCAACCTGCTGCCTCTTGTCCTTGAACTTTTGATCGATAGGACCTTCGACCTTGCCATAGCTTGTACCTGTGCCTGACAGCGATATCGTGGTTGGTCCGCCGGCTGAAGGCGCTGTTGGCGGAGGCATCTGGGGCGCTGCAGCCGGCCTAGGCGCCACCGATGCGGCAGCCGGTGGTGGGGCGGTCGCGCTGCGCGCCTTGGGGTTCTTGGCCAAGGGCGCCAGCTCCTCGAGCTTTTTGAGGGCCGCTTCCATCGTCAGCTTTTCTACCTTTTGCCAGTGGGCGAGCAACTTGTCGCCTATCTTTGTATTTCTGATAATAGTGTCAATGACCATCTTGGCGTTCTGGTCTGCCTTTTGTCTGTAGTTCCTGATCCAGTAGGGGTCGCCAAAGTATTCCAGCTGCCTTATCTGGTAAATGAGATCAACGACTTCGCCTGTCACGATTTCAACCGTGATGTTCAAGTCTGCTGAGAGCTCCTCGCCGGTGACGGAGTCGTTGCCCCTTTCTGTCCACTTGTGGGTGATGTAGATCCTGTCGGCGTGGGCGTCAATCTTGAAGCCGGAACTACGGAGGTCGTTTATTATGCTCGATATATCTGATTTTTCAGTGATCTCGATCGGGATCCTGTATATGCCAAGCTTGTTCCCGTGAAGGGGGTAAACGCCTCTCTTTGCCACTTCAGATAGCATCGTCCAGACTCTGTCCTTCAGCAAGGCAGACATCGAAATACCTAAAATTTACATCTCCTAAAAGGATTTCGCTTTATTCGTCGTCGGGGCACGTCATGTCCCTTATGGCTTTGTATCTGGATTCAATTTCTTCTGCTATTTTTGTCACCTGGTCCAGCGTGTATTCTGACTGCGGGAAGTACCACCTGATGCCCACCTTGTGCCCGATCCCGTCCATGTCGTGGATCATTCCCTTGTCCGCCTCCACCCCGTACTTTTCGTCGACTGCGTGCTCGCGCACCTCAAGGCCACGCTTGGTCTTGTCCTCCAGGACAAGGTTCGGCCTGGTGTCGTAGATAAAGTAGAATTGACCCTTCTTCACAAGGTTGCCCTGCTGCATCAAAAATAAAAGAGAGACAAAGACTTATTTCTCTATCGGATTCCCGATCATATTTCCCCATTCCGTCCACGAGCCGTCGTAGTTGCGCACAGACGGGTAGCCAAGCAGGTATTTCAGCACGAACCAGCTGTGGGACGAGCGCTCGCCTATCCTGCAGTAGCATATGACGTGCTTGTCCGGCGTCACGCCTTTGCCCTCGTAAAGCGCCTTTAATTCTTCTGAGCTCTTGAAGGTGCCGTCGGCGTCCTTGACAGCCTGCGCCCAGGGGATGTTCTTTGCGCCCGGTATGTGGCCCCCGCGCTGCGCGTGCTCCAGCGGGTACTCTGGCGGCGCGGTGATCTCGCCGGTGAATTCTTTTGGCGACCGAACGTCGACCAGCACTGTCTGTTCTGCTCTTTCAATCGCCCTCCTGACGTCGGGCATGTAGGCGCGGACTCCCTCGTCTGGCGGCTTTGCAAGGTATCTTGTCATTTGCGCCGCCGGCTCGTCCTTTGTGTATTCCCTCTTTTCAAGCTCCCACTTTTTCCTGCCGCCGTTCATTATCCTGATCTTTCTGTGGCCGTAATACTGGAAGACCCAGAACGCAAAGGCGGCAAACCAGTTGTTAAAGTCGCCGTACATTACCAGCTCGGTGTCGGCCGTCGCGCCGACCCTGCTCATAAGCGCTTCGAACTGCTGCTTGTTGATGATGTCGCGCCTGACGGGGTCGTTGATGTCCTTTTTCCACCACACCAGATGAGCCCCTGGCACATGGCCTTGCCTGTACGCGTTTTCAGGATCATAGTCAACTTCCAAAATCCTGATGCTTCCATTCTTCAAATTGCTTGCAACCCAGTCGCTTTCGCATAGAACCTCCGGGTGAGAATAGCCGTTTGTCATGGAACGGATACCTCAAGGTCATACTTAAGATCTTTGCCAAAGGTGGCTCAATAGAAACCATGTTATGATTCGTCGATTCAGATGATGCACGTGCAAGAATGATGGCATTTAGAGTAGATAAACACCATTATTTGGTTCTGAAATCGAGCAGCGTCTGCGGTTTTCAGATTGATTCTACAGAGCCATGCTACTCCTACGTTTATAATAATCAATCCATCAGCTGAAAAAGACCCGGTCAAGCTTGTAGGGGCGTACCCGTATTCAGCTTTTGACACCATAGTTAATCAGATGCTCGCCTCTTAGTGGATCCCCCGAGTTAGACCATTACCAGCTAATTGTAGAAGTGCCTATGGCCCGCTATCAAATGCTACAATATGCCGATATTTCGATATCTTTTGTAGCGTAGCGCGATATTTCGATATCGAAAAAAACCCCTCTTCGGACTCAAAAACCGCATTATTCGTCCGAAAATGGGCGAAAACAGGGTTCGGAGCTCATGAGATGCGTTTTATCGAAAACCCT
This sequence comes from Nitrososphaera sp., assembly GCA_035283265.1. Taxonomy (GTDB): domain Archaea; phylum Thermoproteota; class Nitrososphaeria; order Nitrososphaerales; family Nitrososphaeraceae; genus Nitrososphaera. Next base: position 290 of record DATEUD010000070.1, on the reverse strand, counting down.
TTTTTCGCCCGAATTCTCCCACGAAATATCGCTTATTGTCGATGTCAGCCGCATAAGACTCTGATTTTCGATATCAGCGTAGCAAATGATAGCGGATGTGTAGCATTTGCTACAAAATGTAGCGGAGGCGATACGTTCCTACCATCTAGTAAGGGAACCGTCAATCATCCAAGATCTGGCTTTCAACAAACTCGGCTCGTTGTATTTCCATTGCAGAGTCGTCCTTGTTGAATCTTCAATCATGCCGTTTTCATCTGGTTGGAAGATTTGATCTCTAGTTTCTTCACTGT
>DATEUD010000069.1:0-3756 GCA_035283265.1 Nitrososphaera sp. | reverse complement strand
AGAAGGCCTAGCGAGCGGACTAATTGAGGCTGATGTGGGTGCTCTGGAGAAATGTATGGGTTACCGCCTGATGGCGAGGACAACTTTTAAGAACGCCTTTCACACAGTTATTTGCCAATTAAATGTTTATGGATGAACCGTTGAGACAGCTTTAGCCTTTTGCAGATGTGCAGGCAATGTTGGGACTATCGAAAAACCAATCGGGATCCAGATAAAACATCTTCAACCCATCGGCCGCCACACTTATCTCCGTTAAATTACTATTAATAACCTCGCAATGTAATTTGTCAAGAACGTGCCCAATCTGTTAAAAAAGTCCCTAAAGAAATCGACTAATTTAACAATTCTTATCATCCATTTATTCTTTCATAAAGTGCATAGAAAACTGAGATATGAGCCTGAACTTGAACCTGTGGTATTCCAATAAAAATTGCATAGCGACCCGGCAGTGACGTTAAACTTGGCTACTGCATCAGAAGTCGACAAGATACTCTGAGCACTGAATACCTGTTGAGCCATGGCGAACTTGCCGTCATCAATTCTGAGACCACAACGTAGGAGTAAAAAATGTACTTACGTGGCCTGCGACTGCGAACATTTCATGCCCCGTTAACAGGACCGCCCGCCGCACCCGGCCAGGACCCTGAAACGTACGGATCCAAAAGCGGCATAAATTAGTGCTATTTCATGTGGATGAACACGGTTCAAAGCCTTATATTATGTGCGGGCGAATTTTTTCTTGTTAGTAGTCTGCAATGGCCAGCAATGAAAAGTGGGATTCAGTAAAGAGATACAAGCTCACAAAGATGATAAATGAACTGTCAAGTATATCCGGCCATGGGACCGAGCTTGTCACAGTCTACATCCCGCCTCGGCGGCCGATATTTGACGTCATTTCGCAGCTGCGCAACGAGTCCGGCACGGCTTCAAACATAAAGTCAGACCTTACCAGGACTCACGTGCAGGACGCGCTCAGCAGGACTATTGAGCAGCTGAAACTTTTCAAGGAACCGCCGGAGAACGGACTTGTCATTTTTTGTGGGGCGATCCCAAACGACAAGGGGATCGGAAGGGAAAAAATCGAGATATATTCTGTCATACCACCCAAGCCTGTCCAGATCAGCCTGTATCGGTGCGACGATCACTTTTGGACCGACCACCTGAAGGAAATGATGAAGGACGACAAGGTCATCGGCATATTGTCGATAGACACGCAGGAAACCGGCATCGGGATCCTGACAGGCGACCGGTGGGAGGCCGTAGACTCGATCACCTCCGGCGTCGCCGGCAAGCACAGGCAGGGCGGCCAGTCCGCAAGGAGGTTTGAGAGGTTGAGGGAGAACGAGCTGAACGATTACTACCACCGGGTGGCCGGCCACGTCAAGAAGGTCTTTATAGATCAGTACAACGTCAAGGGCATAATTGTCGGCGGACCCGGCCCAACAAAAGAAAATTTCCTGAAAGAAGAATACCTTGACTAACGGCTGCAAAAGATCATAGTAGCCACACTTGACTCGTCGTACTCTGGCGACGAGGGCGTGCGAGAGCTGATAGAAAAGGCGCAGAATGACGGCATCCTGCAGGAGTACCGCGTTATGGAGGAAAAGCAGCTGGTAAAGAAATTCATGGGCGAGGTGCATTCCGGCAGGGACCTTGGAATATACGGCATACACGACGTGGTCAAGGCGCTGGAGGACGGTGTAGCCAACATGGTGATAGTGACGGACGACATCACCTACGTCAGGCTGGAGTTCAAGTGCAAGGCCTGTAAGGCCGTCCAGGCAAAGGTGGTAGACAGGCCGCAGGCCATGACCACAAAGCAGGAGTACCTCAAGCAGTGCCCGTCGTGCCGCGGCACCGACCTTGAGGCCGTCGAAAAAGATATCGTTGATTACCTGAACGAGCTTGCCACGATGACCGGGTGTAGGCTGGAAGTCATTTCCGGCCAGACCGAAGAGGGGGCGCAGCTTGCCAGCCTGGGCAAAATAGGCGCGATTTTGCGCTACAAGCCTACATAGGCTTGCACGAACATTCGCTGATGTCTTTAAAGCAGGCGGTGCATACAACAAGCTTGCTGCAGCCCATCGGGGTGCACGCATCAAAGGTCTTCGAGTCCCTTCCGCAGCCGCACTTTTGCATGCAAAATCTACCATCATAAAACAATATCTAGCTTGCGGAAAAATCTCTAATCGTTTTTTCTAACTCTTAATTTCCAGTTTGCAGCTTGTCGGGGGCATGGCAAAAGAAGCGAATTTCATAATTGGTGCCATAGCCGTTGGCATCGCAGCGGCGGGGTCACTGTTCCTTATGTATCCTGGCCTGATGCTCAGGAATCCTGGCCTGAATTCGCAGGGAACAGACGTCCGGGTCATCGTAGACCCGAACGACCCGACCAGCACGGCAAGCATTGACACAATCAGCACGAATTCCACAACTGCAAACACAAATATCGGCGCGCCAGCGCCAACAGCGCCGTGTTAGGCTGCTGGGCGAAACCTGTGCGCAGCTATTATGCCTGCAGAGCTGCCCCGCCTTCAATTATGTCGTCATTTGATAAACTGGTCAGATTAATTCGACAAGTATTAAATAAAGGGGGCAGATACCAGCACTTGAGAGAGAATGCCTACCGAGCTAAAGGTTCATCCATCGTTTTTCAAAGAGTTTGCCACCAAGACGTGGGTCTCGCCGTTAGAGATCGTCAAAGAGCTCGTAGAAAACGCCTTTGACGAAGACGCCACAAGAGTCCTTATCACCACCATGAGCAACGGGTCTATCGCCGTCGAAGACGACGCCGGAATGGATCAGGACGGGATGGAAAAATTCCTGCTTTTGGGTTCGCCCCACAAGAAGGTCGAATCAATTTCTCCAAGGCTGAAAAGGATCAGAACCGGCCGGTACGGCACAGGCAGGCTGTCTTTCCTGACTTCTTTTGAAAGCATGAAGATAAGGACTAAAAACGGCAGTTTCACTAAGGCGATTGTCATTGACACAGAAGTGCTTGAAAAATTATACACCGGCAACGCCAAGCTCGGCGAGCTGAAAGAGCCGGCGCTAAAGCGCGACGGCACGGAGCTTTTGATGATCGGAAGCAAGATGCCGGTGGACATGTTTAGGATCATGAAAGAGATCCGCAAGCTGGCGGTGCTGAGGCAGCCGATGTTTGAGGTGTACATCAAGACCGCGGACAGGTTAAAGGAATGGAACTTTGACGGCGGGCAGGCGATCCGGGCGCCGGACATACAGGGCCACCGGATACCCGTCAGCCTTGACAGCGGCAAGATAACCGGCGAAATCATTATCGCGCGCCGGCCCCTGTCGGAAGAAGAGCGCGGCATCGCAGTCATGGTCGGCAACCACATCGTAACGCGCAGCAACTTTGGCTTTGACACAAAGCTCAACCGCGTCACCGGCTTTGTCAGGTGCGACGCCCTAACGACAAGGTTCGCCGACAAGTCCGCGATAATCGAGGACGACGAATACACAAAGTTCAACCAGCAAATGAAGACGTTTGTCATTGACACGGTCATTCCGGGTATGACTGAATACGAAGATGTGTTGATAACCAGGGAAGAGTCCAAGATTTACCGCGAGATAGACAAGGTCCTCGGGCAGGCAATGGTGGAGACCCTGGAGCTTGAAGAAGAAGTGCAGGGGTATGAAATGGTTGAGGTAAAGGAGCGTGTAAGGGCTTCGTACAAGGCGGAGGACAAGCACGACCACAGGGGGCACTCACATACACACGAGGTGGAGTATTAT
>DATEUD010000068.1:0-10857 GCA_035283265.1 Nitrososphaera sp. | reverse complement strand
CAATCACAAACTTGTCCGGCCACGGGATGTTCGGGTACTCGCCAAGGTCCCGGGGATCGGTTATCTTGCCGGTGACGGCGCATGCCACGCATACCTCCGGCGAAGTCAGGTATACCTTGTCTTCCTTGGTTCCGCTCCTCCCCGGCCAGTTGCGGTTGAATGACCGAACGGAAACCCAGTCGGTGCCCGGGGCAGAGCCCATGCCGATGCAGCCCTGGCAGCCGCTCTCCAGCAGCCGCGCGCCGGACGCAATAATGTTGTATAGAGAGCCGTCGCGGGCCACGGTCTCGAGCACTTGCTTTGAGCCGGGGTTTATAGCCATCGTGACGTTTGGATGCACCTTCTTGCCCCTGAGCACGTGCGCCACCGTCATCATTTCGACGTAGCTAGAGTTTGTGCACGAGCCGATGAGCACCTGGTGGACGTCAGAGCCCTGCACGTCACGAACCTTGTGCACCGCGTCGGGCGAGCCAGGCAGCGCAATCATGGGCTCGAGCTCGGTCAGGTTTATCTCTAAGTTTTCGTCGTACTTGCAGCCGGTATCTGCGGCAATCTGCCGATAATCCTGCGGCCTGCCCTGCCGGGCCATATAGTCCTGAGTGATTTCGTCAGATTCAAACAGCGAAGTAGTAGCGCCAAGCTCGGCTCCCATGTTGCATATCGTGCCCCTCTGCGGTACGCCTAGGCTCTTGATGCCCTCTCCATAGTATTCAAAGACCTTGCCGACCCCTCCCTTGACAGTCAGCCTGCGAAGCATTTCAAGGATCACGTCCTTGGCCGTGACCCAAGGCCTGAGCCTGCCAGTCAGTTTCACACCAACAACCCTTGGCATCTTTGTATAGAACGGCGCTCCGGCCATCGCCACTGCGACGTCAAGGCCGCCTACGCCTATTGCCATCATGCCTGCGCCGCCTGCGGTCGGGGTATGGCTATCAGAGCCTATCAGCAACTTACCCGGTATCGAAAAGCGCTCAAGGTTCACCTGGTGGCAGATGCCGTTGCCCGGCTTGCTGTAATGGATGCCGTACTTTGCGGCAAATGTCTGTAAGAACCGATGATCGTCGCCGTTTTCAAACCCGGTCTGGAGGATGTTGTGGTCTACATAAATTGCAGCATGCTCCACCTTGACCCGCGGAATGCCCATCGCCTCAAACTGGAGGCACGCCATCGTGCCGGTGGCGTCCTGCATGAGCACGCGGTCTATCCTGAGGCCTATCTCCTGGCTAGGCTCCATTTTGCCGTCCGCCAGGTGGGCCGATATTATCTTTTGAGCAAGATTTAGCGAAGCCATTACCTGAGGTTTCTAGCAAGGATTGGTTATTTAACATGTTATTTCGCCGAGCTGTCGGTGACAAGTTGCTTGATCTCGCGAATCTCAAGCTCTTTGCCACATCGGGGACATTTCACCGGCTTGGAGTCGATCTTTTCAAGCTCGCTTGCCTCTGACGGGCACTTGCTCTCAAATAATGCATCCGGGATGTCCGCGTGCACGCGGAAGGGATCGCGGCAGGCGAGCTAATGCACGGGCCGCTCGCGCTCATGGACAAGAACGCAGTGGTGTTTGTGCTCAATCCAGAGGACAAGACCTAAAGCGACACGCTCTATAGTGCACACGAAGTAAAGGCAAGGGGCGCCAAGTTAATCTACATTTCAAACGTGGCAGAAGATGTCTACGGTGCGATAATCGAGATTCCCAAGATGGGAAATGATCTGCTGTATCCATTTGTACAGTTCATTCCGCTGCAGCTGTTCTCCTACTAACTATCTTGCGCTGCACAAAAACGCGGATCAGGACTTTCCGTGCAACCTGACAAGATCGGTCTTCGTCAAATAATAATAAAAGTATAATTAGCTTATCAGCGGAATATCTGCTGGAATGGCAGGCAGCGCCGAAGAAGTGACTTGTGAGAACTGCGGCAATCCTATTGATGCCTGCATGTGCGTCTGCCCTTACTGCGGTCAGAAGGACACGTGCGAATGCTGCCTCTACGACGCGGCAACGGGCGGCTAGCTCTAAAGCATTAAAAGAAGGATAAGTGAAGGAATTCACGTTGGAAAAATCAACTGCAAACTCTCTGAGCTGGGTAATAGGTGGAGCTCAGGGAAGCGGCGTCGATTCTGCTGCGAACATATTTTCCCGCGCCTGCGCAGCGGGCGGGCTTCACATCTTTGGCAAGAGGGAATACTATTCCAACATCAAAGGCGAGCACAGCTACTTTACCGTGAGGGTAAGCGACATGCCAGTTCACTCTCACGTGAACGAAATAAACGTGCTTGCCTCATTCGACGCTGAAACTGTCTTTCGCCACTTTGATGACGTGACAAAGGGCGGCGCGATAATCTACGATTCAGATGTTGTCAAGACTTTGCTTTCAGAAGTGCCGACCGTCGACGACCATGCCGCCGCGCGCATTAAAAAGACTCTGGAAAATGCCGGCCTCGGGCTCGCAGTCCAGGACGCGCTCGAGCACGCAAAGGGGCGCGGCGTAATCCTGTTTCCGTTGCCGTTCTTCCATCTCCTGCAAGAGTTTGCGCAAAAGGCAAACGACCCGGCGCTCAGCAAGCTGACAAGAATGGTAAACGTGATGGCGCTTTCGGCCTCGATGGCAATAATGGACTTTGACAACGAAGTGCTTGCAAGAGCTATTCAGTTTATCTTTCGCGCAAAAAAGAAAGTCGCCGACCTGAACGTACAAGCGTCTGCGCATATCTATAATTACGCAAAGGCAAAATATGCTGGCAGCAACTTTACCTATCGGCTAAAGACAAGGCCTACAGACAAAGACATGATAATAGCTCAGGGCAGCCAATCGTCTGCCCTTGGCAAGATGGTCGCCGGCTGCCGGTTCCAGACGTACTACCCAATCACGCCGGCGTCAGACGACAGCGAATTCCTCGAGGCAAACGAGATACTGGACCTGAACGACTCAGGGAAGAAAGGCTCGACCGTGGTTGTCCAGACCGAGGACGAGATCGCAGCTATTGCGATGGCGATTGGAAGCGCATTGACAGGCGCCCGCTCTGCAACTGCAACATCCGGCCCTGGATTTTCTCTGATGGCAGAAGCGCTTGGCTGGGCCGGCATGAACGAAGTTCCTCTAGTCATTTCACTCTATCAGCGAGCAGGGCCATCTACCGGCCTCCCAACGCGCCACGAGCAGGGCGACCTCAATTTTGCGATTAATGCCGGCCACGGCGAGTTCCCGAGGATAGTGCTTGCTTCCGGCGACATCGAGGAGAGCTTTTACGATACGATAAAGGTCTTTAATTTTGCAGACCAGTACCAGATGCCAGTCATTCACATGCTAGACAAGGCGATAGCAAACAGCGTCACAACCTGCAAGAATTTCGACACCGGCAGAATCGCAATCAACAGGGGCTCGATGGTGAGGCAGATAACAGACAAGGATAAGGGGGTGGCCGGCAACTACCTCCGCTTCAAGCTGTCCGACAACCCGATCAGCCCGAGGGTGGTGCTTGGAACAAAGGACGCCATTTTCTGGAACACCGGCGACGAGCACACAGAGGAGGGTCACATCTCTGAGGACCCTGAGCTGAGGGTGCAGATGATGGATAAGAGGATGGGCAAGTTGCAAGTCGCGCTCAAAGAGATCCCGGACGAAGACAAGGCGGTGGCATATGGCAGCGGCGATACTGCCATAATCAGCTGGGGCTCGACAAAGGGGGCGGTGCTGGACGCTATGGAAAAGCTGGCAGAAGAAGGAATCAACGTCAAATTCATTCAAGTCAGGCTAATGAGCCCGTTCCCGTCAGAGCTGGTCAAATCGTTGCTGAAAGGTGCAAAAACAGTGGTCGATATTGAGATGAACTACAGCGGTCAGCTGGGCTCGCTCGTCCGCCAGCACACCGGCATTGTACCCGACTACCAGATAGTAAAATTCAACGGAAGGCCAATGTCGCTCGACGAAGTTTATAATGCTGTAAAGCGAATAAAAAGTGGAGATGCTCCAAGGAGACAGGTGCTGAAAAGTGGCGCTTAAATTATCAGACTACAAGACGGACGTCCACAACGACTGGTGCGCCGGCTGCGTACTGCCCGATACTACTATCCACTGCAACCCGTCGGTCAAGCAGATACAGCAAATAGTGGCAGGGGAGAAAGTACTCGGCAGAGACGGCAAGTTCCACAAGGTCACGGAAATCATTAGCCACATTCACACGGGAAGAATGTACAGATTTGTCACAAAGTGCTTTGGCGATACATTTGCAACTGCAGAGCACCCAATACTGGTTGTTAAAAGAAGCGACAAAAACAAAAAACTACACAATACCAGCTATGACTGCGTATGGAAGAGAGCAGACGAGATTGAAGTCAAAGATTACATGGTCTACCCGATACAGAAGGAAGAAGCAGATCTCGAGTCAATCACCTTGGACTATGATCTGAGGAAAAAAGATACGGTAAGCAAGAAACTGCCAACAGTGATTTCTCTAGATGGAGATTTCCTGAGGTTAATGGGATACTACATAGCGGAAGGATTCGTTCACGAGAGGGAGGTCTGCTTTGCATTCAATGAAAAAGAGACCGAGTATATAGAAGATGTAAAACAGACAATGATGAAGGTCTTTGGTCTCGGAGCGGCTAGCCTTACAAAACACAATTGTACAACACTGATTTTTTATTCAGCACCCCTTACAAGGGTATTTGCAGAGTGGTTCGGAACCGGAGCTCTAAACAAGAAACTCCCGCATTTTGCAATGTTGCTCCCTGTCCCAAAGCAAGTCGAACTGATAAAGGGCATGTGGCGCGGTGACGGCTGGCTAGTCAGTACCCAGCTTCGTGGCAACTTTAAGACGATTTCGAAAACCCTGTGTGAACAGCTAAAGACTCTACTGCTACGGCAGGGCATCGTTCCGGTAATATCAGTCTCAAAAGCAAGTGGAATCCACAAGAAGTCATATTCTATTCAGGTTGTTAACGACCGTGACTTCGCCGTATTGTGCAAGATTCTTGTGAAGGAGCAAAGTTCGAGTCCACACGTGGGAAAACCGCCTTCGTCCATCATACAGCCGGACTACATACTTGTTCCGATAAAGAATATTGAAAGCTTCGACTACGACGGTCCGGTGTATAATCTCGAAGTAGAAGACGTTAATTCGTATGTCAGTGAAAACGCGATACTCCATAACTGCGGTGACTTTGGCATACTAAACGCCATCCAGATGGCGCTAGCAGACATGCAGGTCCCGCCATACAAAGCAACGATTTATTCCGGCATCGGCTGTTCTGGCAAGACCCCACACTTTATCAAGACGTACGGCATCCACACGCTGCACGGCAGGGTGCTTCCTTTCGCGCAGGGCGCGAAACTCGCCAACCCAGACCTTGAGATGATTGCAGTTGGCGGCGACGGCGACGGGCTTGGAATAGGCGCGGGCCACTTTGTGAGCGCGGGCCGAAGGAACGTCGACATGGTCTACATCATATTCAACAACGCAGTCTACGGCCTGACGAAAGGTCAAGCTGCGCCCACTCTAAAGCTGGGCATGAAGACAAAATCATTGCCGCAGCCAAACGTTAACAACTCGGTCAATCCGATAGCGCTTGCGCTTGTATCTGGCTTTACTTTCCTTGCGCGGGGTTATTCCTACGATGTCAGGCACCTGAAGGACCTGATAAGGAAGGCAGTCGTCCACAAGGGTCTGGCATTCGTTGACGTATTGCAGCCATGCCCGACGTACAACGACATCAACACAAAAGAGTGGTTCCAGGGGCTTGACCACATTGACCCGGAAACGCACAAGGCAATGCCGAGGATGTACAAATTAGAAGAAAATGGCTATGATGGGGTAGTACACGATCCTAGCGAGATAAATGCAAAAATGGCGCAGGTGATTGAAAAGTCAAACGAATGGGGAGACAAGATCCCGATTGGGATATTCTATCAGAACGAGCACGTGCCCACTTATCAGGAGAGAATCGCTGCAAGGATCCCAGACTATTTGGAGAACGCGCCGTGGGCACAGCAGATAGCGGATAAGAACAACAAGCCGATAACAAACATCGATAGGCTTCTTTCAGACCTGAAGGTAGACAAATAAAGGGAAATTAGAGACAGCCGTGCGATGCTTTGATCACCCTTGGCTGCTGATTCGTTGCTTCCAGTCGCGCCTTGGCTTCGCTAATTCTTCAATGATGTGCTAAATATTATATTATGGATGTGAAATATTCTAGTATTTCCTATATTATTATCTAGTCATGCAATATTATACACAATAACACAATATTCATTATAAGAATCTAATCATACATCTATACATGAGCCGTTAAAATATAACGCCAAACTATTGGATATTCGTCATACAATAGTGGGACGAAGCCAGCACTATTACCTTAGTAGTTTGCATTTGACGAACAAGTGTTTCAGTATCTGATTGACGATCATGCCTTGCAATCGGAACGACTACACGTCGTCGTCCTTATTCTGACGCATCAAAATCTGTTGACGGGAGGACAGGTGCTAATATCAGCCGATGGCCTATTTTCAGTACCAAGCTTACGATATATTGATAATTTGCCAATCGCACAATATCCTGAATCGTTACCTTGGTACATCTGTTTTAAAAGTCGGTAAGCGTGGTTTCATCTTTTCAAGGGTTTCGCATACGGTTTTCGCAATTACATAGTCTCTGTACCAGCGCTTATCTACGGGTACGATATGCCAGGGTATAGTGCTTTGGTTAATGGCGTCTTCGTAGTAGCGCATGTAATCATCCCAATGTTCCGATTCTTTGAGGTCGGCCGGGTTGTGTTTCCATTGTTTCGCGGGGTCCTCAACGCGTTCCTGTAATTGTCGCTTCTGCTCTTTCCTCGAAATGTGCAGATAAAATTTAAGCACGACAGTTCTGTTATCTGATACCAACAACTCTTCAAAGGCATTAATCGCATTAATGCGGTTTTTTGTCCGTTCTTTCGAGATCCATTTGTGAACTCGTGGAACTAGAACATCTTCATAGTGTGATCGCACGAAAATGTGAATCATTCCCTTCCTGGGAGTCAATTTGTGTACCCGCCACAGGAAGTCGTGCTCACGTTCTTCGTCTGTGGGTTTTTTGAACCCATAAACCATAATCCCCGAGGGGCTGCACTCACCGAATACGTTCCTTGCTCCGCCATCTTTGCCACTCCCATCCATGCCCTGCAAGACAACCAGTAGTGCCTGTTTCTTCTGCGCAAACAGTAAATGTTGTAATTCACCTATGCGTTTGATCCATTTTTGCGTCTTGGCAACCGCTGCTACTTTGGTCAAATCATTTGGGGGCAAGGTTGACATTTTTGACAGAATTATCCTGCTCATGTCCCTTATGCATTCATAACCCCTGCATTTTTCGTTTTCTATGCCTGAACGGTTGAATAGACGCCGGAGAATTTCCATGCAGGATGCCCACCTGCGGGTTACTTAGGATCCTTATCCCGCTGCAGGAATACTTACAATTCCTGCATTTGCAAGTTCTGATCCAATGCCATAGCCAACCAGGGCAATGCCAGTGCCAAGTCCAGCCATTTCTAATCCTCCTTTAATCCAGCTTTTCTTTGCCATGCGCCCCTTTAGCGCGCCTACGATGAATGAAGATGTCACACTAATGACGATGGCTATCACAATGGCAGCCACTGAAGAGATTAGACCAGCCTTGACAGCAAAGTAAGGAAGAATCGGAAGGATCCCACCTAGAAGAAAAGATCCAAACATTACCAGTGCTCCTTTCAAAGGATTTCCCAGAATTTCCAAGTTGAGCCCCAGCTCTTCTGTCAGCATAGTCTTGAGCCAGACATCTTTGTTTGATGTGATTTTGCTAACAATTCTGCTTAATTCCTCTCCTTCGAATCCTTTGGCGCGATAAATTTCTGCTATCTCTTCTTTCTCCTTTTCAGGAATAGTTTGCATCTCATGTTCTTCCCGCTTTATCTCGGATTCGAGTATCTCCCTCTGGGACTTTACGGCAAGATAGTTTTGGACGGCCATTGCCTTTGATCCGGTAAACATCCCTATCAGCGCCGCAAGGATCACTACGTCGGCTACAATTATGGCACCTCCGACGCCGGCCACGATTCCAAGTGATGTGTTTACCCCATCACCAAATCCAAATACCAGATCCCGTATGTAGTTGCTTTCTTTGATATGCGGTTCCACATGAGTAATTCGTGTAGACAATATGCACAGTTTGTTTCTTGAATTATTAACTTCTTCCTGTGGGCAAGATTGATAGCTCTCCGCGTTTCCATGCGTTACAATATCACTATTCCAAAGTCCCTGGTGAAATAGACGGGCCCGGAGGGCTTCGATCCCTCGGCCTGCGGTTCCGAAGACCGCCGCGATATCCTGACTACGCTACGGGCCCCGCGGTTGTTAATGGGAAGTCCTATATCAAACAAGCCCTCATGCAACGGCGAAATAGTAAAGAACCCCGCCGCCCTACCAATAGCAGATGCTCGGAGCGCTGCGGCAGATGTTTTGCAACCACGGGGAATCCTTTGCCTACCGCAAGTACGACGAATTCTACTTTGTCGAGTTCAGCAACTGCAGCAAATGCGGCAAGACCCTCAAGCGCTTCCAGGGCTTTGACGAGGACATGAGGGGCTAATATGCACGTCTACATCCTGATAGCGATATGGTCTGCCGGAATTGCGATAGCTGCGCTCGCCATTTTCATCCCGGTCTATTCTACTTTTGTAATAGTGGGAGCGGCCGGCTGGGTAACAGTTGCCGCAAGCTCGGGGCTGATACTTTACGAAATAAAGAGAATCAGGGCAGAAGACAGAAAGAAAGAGCTGGCCTAACCTTTGCCGCCCTGCTCTTCAATGACGACTAGCGTCACTGTCGAAGTAATGCCGGGGATTTTTCGTATCTTGCTTGTAATGGTGTGGTTCATGGCTTCAGTGTTCTCTGACTTTACCTTGACAAATATGTCGTGAACGCCGTAAGTGCCGCGCACTTCCTTGACGTCGGTCAGCTTTGCAATTTCGTTGATTATCTTTTCTTCGGAGCCGAGCGTGCAGTTCACGAGGATGTATGCAGTTGGCATGCCTGATGAAGGAGAAAGTTGGTATTTAGTCTTTGCTACCTCTTTGTTATGTCGCGCCTGTCAGGGGCAATGTAGTGCTCGGTCAGCTTTTTGTCGTAGCACTCGCCGCACAGCAGGCCCGAAATGTTCCACTGGGGCATTGGGCGGTACTTGAACGCCGCAAGGTTGCCGCCGCACAGCGCGCATTTTGAAAGGGTGTCGCCCATCCCAAACGCGTACAAGTGCCTGGGATAAAAGTTATTCCAAGTCTCTCGAGGTGTAGAGCGCGTGAGCCATGCAAAAGGGGCAAATGAGGGCAAATGCGGCGCTTTCATCAATGTCAGATATCTCCTGCCTGCCGGTGTCTACTGGCGGCGAGAGGAACTTTCTCCCGCAGCTCTTGCAGGTGAATGTCTTTTGCACGCATAAACTACTGCAGTCAGAAATATAGCCCTGATCCAGAAGGAATTATTAAGGGGAAGTGGGCTAGCGCGTAGCAGATGGGTAAACCCGGAATAATCGCCTTTCCCGTACTTCTTGCATTGGGCGCGATCACCGGCTACCTGACATACACGAATTTCATGGCCGCAATGCCGCAGGAGGGATTTGTCGACTCGCCGTACCGCAAGGAACTGACAGCATCTGCAGCAAACGAAACTGGTACGGGCGGAGGGGAGGTTGACGAATCGCAGTTATCAAGGGTCGTCACGATCAGGATCCTTGGAGGGGCGACCATACAGGGAAGCCCGGACTATGACCCTGACGCGGCAACAGCAAGCTCTGACGCGCTGATAACGTGGGTAAATGAAGACTCTACGCTGCACACTGCGACAAGCGGCGCAGGTCAGGACGACCCGGAATCAGGTAAGCTGTTCGATAGCAAGTTCCTTCCGCCAGATGGCAAGTACAGCATACCGGCGGCAGACATTGGCACAGGCGATCATGCATACTACTGCACGCTCCACCCGTACATGACATCTACAATAACCGTAGGATAAACAGGCATGTTCTATGTCCTGCAATCATCCAGGATTTATTTTCCAATTTGAAAAGTCCCGACTTGAAGCGGGCTGACAGAACTCCCTTTTATGAAGCAGAACTCTGAATCCTAATGCTTATATTAAGTTCGGGTAAAACAGCGTTATATGGCGTTTCTAGAGGTAAAGGATCTGCACGTCAGCATCGACGGCAAGGAGATCCTATCAGGCCTCAACCTCAGCGTGGAAAAGGGCGAGGTCCACGCGATCATGGGACCAAATGGCTCGGGCAAGAGCACGCTTGCCAATGCGATCATGGGCCACCCGAAATATAGCATTGAATCTGGAGACATTTTAGTAAAGGGCGAGAGCATTGTAAAGCTCCCGACTGATCTCCGCGCGAGGAAGGGCCTTTTCTTGGGATTCCAGTACCCGACTGAAATCTCGGGCGTCGGCTACAGCCACTTTCTGAGGAACGCCTACAACACGCTCAGCAAGTCTCTTGGCGAAGAGCAAAACCGCGAAGTCTTCCTCACGGTGCGCGAGTTCCACGAGTACGTGAAAAAGAACCTCGACGCAGTGGGGCTCGATCCGTCCTTCCTCAGTCGCTACCTGAACGAGGGTTTTTCTGGAGGAGAAAAAAAGCGGTCTGAAGTAATGCAGATGCTTGTGCTCAAACCAAACATTGCGATACTTGACGAGCCGGACTCGGGGCTTGACATCGACTCGGTCAAGTCAGTCGCGGAAGCGATAAACAAGCTGATAGGCACAGGTGCCGGCATTATAGTAATCACGCACTACGCCAGAATCCTGCGCTACCTGACAAAGCTCGACCACGTCCACGTCGTTGCAAAGG
>DATEUD010000067.1:0-3201 GCA_035283265.1 Nitrososphaera sp. | reverse complement strand
CTCAAGGTATTAATGTACAACATGTTTGTTGGTATGCGGCTGGGATGAAATAGTAGCCAGATGGCGGGCATGCATCGAAAGATAGTCAATCATGCAACAATGCAGCGCCGTGGAAAAGCTTTAAAGCGCATCAACGAGCTCTCAGCACTATGTCCGTGCGAGAGATAAAGTTCGTTTATTCTTCCCCTGACCGGCCCGAGCTAAAGTCGCCCCACCTTGTCTGTGGCTTTCCGGGTAGCGGCTATGTCGGCAAGCTGGCAGTGGACCACCTGATTCAGGAGCTGCCTGCAAAGCACCTTGCCGACATTTACTCGAGCTCTTTTCCACCGCAGGTCATGATCAAGGCCGACGGAACTGCCGACTTGATGAAAAACAGCATTTTCTGGTGGCAGGGCGGCGGCTCCGACCTGCTGTTGCTGACAGGCGATTCTCAGCCGGCAGACCCTGACTCGGAATACGCACTTGCAGAGGAAGTACTCGGGCTGGCGGAGCAGTTTGGCACGCAGCAGGTGTATACATTGGCAGCATACATCACAGGCGTCTTTGTCGACAAACCAAAGGTCTTTGGCACCGCCACCGACGTTGAGACCGTCAAGGGCTTTGCATCGCACAACATATCAATGATGGACAGCGGAAGTATCACCGGCATGAACGGGCTTGTAATCGGCATAGCAAAGCTGCGAAACATGAAGGGAATGTGCCTGCTTGGCGAAACTTCAGGCTACGTTGTTGATGCCAAGGCGTCAAAGGCGGTGCTGGAGACCCTGCTCAAAATAATCGGAATCAAGGTGGACATGAACAATTTAGAAAAACGCGCAAACGACACTGAAATGCTGATCCATACGATAGAGCAGCAGATGCAGGCTGGGAGGGGTGGCAAGCCGCTTGAAGGTCAGCCGCCGCAAAAGCCGCGCGATACTGGCTATATTAGCTAAAGCTTTGTCAGCTTGCCGAACTTGCCGACGCTGATGCTGTTTTCGCCCTTGAACGTGTTGATGTAGCCGTTCTCTATCGAGACCCTGTCACCCGCCTGTATCTTGTTGATGTCTTCGCCCCACAGGGAAAGCTTGATGGTGCCTGATTCGTCGGAGATTATCGCGTCGGCGACCGTGTTGGTTCCGCCTGACTTCAGGTTGACTGTGCGGGACTCGCCCACGCTGTCAACCTTGCCTGTGACGCTCACGTTCCGCATTCCAGTCTTCAGCTCGCTTATGTTCATGTTTTTTGAAAAGCTGTATCTCATAATAAATGTTACATGCTGGTTACGACCAGCGTGTGCCCGCAGTCGGTGCAGACGAGCTTTATGCCGGCCACGGTCTTTTCGCGCACTTCGTGAACCGTCTTTGAGTGGCATTTCGTGCATAGCCTTGATACGGTTTCTGGCTTGGGCATGCTCGCACCATGTACAGGCACCAAGCAAAATTTAACCTTTAAAACTGCCGGCGCAACTATGAAATAAGGTTCCGCCGACAGGACTGATGGGCCGGAGGGGTAGCGAAGCCTGGTCAAACGCGCAGGACTCAAGATCGACGCGCACGGCACCATTTCTTCTCGCCTCATTCAGAATTGCGAGATGAGTGATCCCGTCCCTTAGGGGTTCGTGGGTTCGAATCCCACCCCCTCCACCTCAATTCATGCTTTTTTTAGCGCATGTAGAAGTTAGTACCTATAGTGCGCGCCGGTCATGTGCTGGTAGCCGACGTTGGAGAGCGAGTCCCAGATTCGATATTGCTCTTTGAAAGCAAGAGCATCCCTGCGCCAACAGACGCCGCGCTGATCGTCCGGTTGCCGTAGAATCCTCGTTCTGATCGTCTGGAAATGCGGAGAGAATTCGAGATTGCGATCAGCGCTATAATGAGAGCGATGATGTTGGCAGGACTTGATTCTAGATCCCCCGATGTCCTTGCTTTCAGTGATCCGATCATCTCTCTGATTACTATTGTATGCATGTTACATAACTTAGACATATTATACTATCTATGGATATTTCATTTTATTTCTTGTTGAATAGGACAAAACACAAAGTTCAAATTATTTTTAGCATGCCGGCTGTACAATGGCACGCAAGTCGGCAGTGCTCATACCGGTGATAGTCGCCGCTATCGCCGTGGGCGCGCTTGGCATAACGTTTCTCCCGACCGAGATCAGGGACAGGGACACGGGGTTCCCAAAAGGCACTGTAATGATAGGCGACGATGTGATAACAGTAGAGGTAGCCGAAACTCCCGCCGAAAAGCAGCGGTGGATGACGTTCAGACAGGACCGGTTGCCGCTTGACACCGCGATGCTGATAAAGCACAGCGCGCCCGACCTCCACGAAGTGAGGATGCTCAACATCGAATACAACCTTGACCTCATCTGGTTTGACGAAAACGGCAACGCCGTCTACATGATCAAGGACGCGCCACCGTGCGGAAACCTTTTCGAAACTGTCAGCTGCACGTACAAGACTACAAAGCAGGCGCTCTACGTGATGGCCGCGTCTTCTGGCTTTATAGACAGCCACGGCATCGTCATCGGCTCCAAGATGACAGTCATCTCTGCCTAGCTTTATTATAGTGTCGCGGCTACCTGCGCACGTTGAAGTTCGTCTTGGCAGACAGGCACGCAAGGCCGCTGACGAAAAGAGAAGTCGCGCAGCTGCTTGCCCGGCCAAACATCTTGAGGCTGGCATACCTTGATGAAAGGGGCGATCCCGTGGTTCACCCCGTGTGGTACTATTACGGCAGGGGCAAATTCTTTGTCGCGACTGACAGAGAGAACGCAAAGGCAAGGGCGCTCGCCAAAAACCCGGCCGTCTACTTCCTCGTGGACGAAAGCCCGAAAGGCGGCCCAACGCGCGGGGTCAGGGGCAGGGCCACGGCAAAAGTGGTTGACAGGCCGGCCTACGGAATTGAAGTGACAAGACGAAACGTGAAAAAATACCTCGGAACACTCCGCAGCAAGGCCGCAAGAATGGTGCTAGAGATGGGCCCGGATTCCTGCGTCCTCGAGATCACGCCGTCATACATGGGTACGTGGAAGTTCTAGGACCTAACAGCCTTTTTCAGGTCTTCGTAGGCCTGTTTTACTTCTTCTATCGCGGCGCCGTCTTCAAGCGTGGTAATGTCGCCGATGTTTTCTCCACTTGCAATCGATTTCAGTAGCCGCCGCATTATCTTGCCGCTCCGCGTCTTTGGCAGTTTGCTAACGAAATACACT
>DATEUD010000066.1:0-11069 GCA_035283265.1 Nitrososphaera sp. | reverse complement strand
TGCGCCGGCGCAGGTTGGCAATGCATTAGCCGAGTCGTTTGCAAAAAGACAATACCACTACACGGATACTCGAGGAATACCCGCGCTCCTTGACGCCATCGCAAAGAAAACCGGCGTGATCGAGGACAGGGTAATTGTGACTCCCGGAGGCCGCTTTGCCGTTTTTAGCGCAATAGCCGCGCTGGTTCGACCCGGCGAGGAAATAATCACGATAGAGCCGGCGTGGCCAGCGTATAGAGAGTGTGCCGACTTTGTCGGGGCCCGCACCAAGGTGCTAAGGACAACTATGGAGAAGGGGTGGACGCCGGACGTTTCCGAGCTTGCGGCGATGGTGACTGAAAACACCAAGATGATCGCGATAAACTACCCAAATAACCCCACCGGCAAGGTAATCAACGAAAAGACGATGGATGGAATAGTCTCGCTTGCGCGCGACCACGCGTTGTATCTACTGAGCGATGAGGTGTACTCGAACTACTCGTTTGCGCCCTTT
The DNA here is from genome assembly GCA_035283265.1 of Nitrososphaera sp. Lineage (GTDB taxonomy): Archaea > Thermoproteota > Nitrososphaeria > Nitrososphaerales > Nitrososphaeraceae > Nitrososphaera. The sequence goes on along the minus strand of DATEUD010000066.1, from coordinate 10,576 downwards.
GAAAGCGCCCTTTCATACAGCTATGACCGGAGCGTCGTCGTGTCGTCGTTTTCAAAGACTTATGCAATGACTGGGTTTAGGGTCGGTTACGCAGTAGCGTCGGTAGACACGATAAGGCAGATGGCAAAGGTGCAGGCCGCAGGCATCACAAGCGTCGCCGAGCCGGTGCAGCGCGCGGCTCTTGTGGCGCTTGGGCAGGACGCTTCCGGGAACGTAGATTTAATGAAGAAAAGGCTCACTTTCCTGTCGTCAAGGTTAAAGGAAATGTCGCTCCGGTTCATCGAGCCGGACGGGGCAATGTACATCTACCCACAGCTGCCTGCAGGAGAGGACGTGGAGCTCGTAGAAAAACTGCTCGAAAAAGGCGTGGCAATTGCGCCTGGGAGCGGCTTTGGCGACTCGTACAGGCAATTTGTGAGAATATCTGCCTGCCGGCCGGAAGAGGAGATGGCCGAAGGCCTGAACATGATGGAAAAGGTGCTTAGAAGGGAGAACTGACATGCAGTTCGCAATCATAGGTGCGGCAGGCAAGATGGGCTCGTGGTTTGCAGGGTATTTTGCCCGTAAGGGATTTACAGTCTCGGCGTTTGACGTCAAGCCCTTTGCCGTCGCCGGCTCCAATAGAGCGCCAAGCCTGCGCGAGTGCGTGCGCGATGCAGATTTCGTGCTCGTCTGCGTGCCAATGCAAAAGACGACAGAGCTGATAAGAAAGTGCGCCAAGGAGATGAAGAAAGGGTCGCGCTTGGCCGAGATCTCGTCGGTCAAGAGCGCGACGTTCCCAGTATTGAAGAAGGTGCGAAAAGACCTGCAGGTTCTGTGCGTGCACCCGATGTTTGGCCCCGGCGCCGACGGCACGAAGAATCTAAAGATGCTCTTGGTTCCGGTGCGCGACAAGGCAGACGAGCAGGCGGCGGCTGAACAGGCGTTTTCCGGAATGTCAATAAGCGCCATTGCCGACGCCCGGACCCACGACAAATCAATAGCAGCGGTGCTTGGTCTGACGTACTTTGTCAACATTGCTTTTGCCGGAGTGATATCAAAAGAAGACCTGCAGGCCCTAAAGCAGGTCGGCGGGACCACCTTTGGCTTCCAGTCGATGCTTGCAGAAAGCGTCATGACGGACGAGCCCGAGCTTGCGGCGGCGCTTCTGCGCGACAACCCTTACTCTCCTGCGTACATAACTAGGTACCTGAAAGGTGCGCAAGAGCTCGCCCGGACCAAGAATCTGGAGGCACTGTTGAAAAAGGTAAAGCGGAACCTGCAAAAGCAGCAGGACCTGCAGGAGTCGTACCGCCGCATGTACGAGATGCTCAGAGACGGAAATATTACATAAGCGCCATTCTATTGTACGGTAATGACACTTCTCTGGCGCGACCAGTGGCTCAAGCCGCTGACTGACGGCGACGCGGGCACGGACAGGTGCGCCCACTGCAACAAGAAATTCCGCAAGATCGAGTTCGTTACTGCCTGCGACTTTTGCGAAATAGGCGTGATGCACGACCTTTGCGCCAACAAGCACATCCTCGCAAGGCACAAAAAAGAGGTCAAGGCCAAGATAGACTCCCACCGGGACAGGCCGCTTCACGACTACCAGTAAAAATGTCAAAAAAGTTTGCGTTGTCCTCTTTTTAGCCATGTCTGTCAACAAGCATTGGATTGTCTGGAAAACTGTTCACGTTCAACGCTAGCTCGTTTGCACTTGACGTCAACGTCGAGAGCCTCCTGAGGTCGAGGGGCGCGATAACCCTGGACTTTGGCTCGTCGGCCTACATCAATTCCGACCTGATGCCCCTTATCCTGACAGAACTGGTTGAAAAGTCGTCGCCTAACGCAAGCGAGGCCTTGGTTGCGCAGCTAAAGGCCGAGATCGTGTGTGTTGAGGCGCAGTGCCAAAAGATGGCAGAGGACGGCGTCAGGCTTGCCCAGCAGCTGAAATCCGCAAGCGCAGAAACTGCTTCTCTGAAAGAGAAGCTGTCCAGCGCCAACAAGAGTATTGAATCGCTGAAGGCAGAAAGCACGCAGCTGCAGGTGGCTCAAAAGAGCACCACGCAGCCGGCGTTTGACAGGGCGCAGTACGACAGGATCATCCGCGAGTTCCAGCAACTAAAGGCGCAGAGCGCCGAGGCGATAACCTCATTGAAGGTACTCGAAGACGAGAATGAGGAGCTCCGAGAAGAGCTGGACGCGCTCAAGGGACAGGCAATGACCGCGCCGGCGCCAAAAGCCGGCTGATTTCATTTTTAAGACTTATATAACCAAGATTGAGGAAATCCCAACGATGGTTGAAAAGACGACGGCCGTGTGGCTGATCATATTGACTTTAATTGTCTGCGCAGCCGTTCCGGGCATCCTAATTTACGTCACCACAATCCCTGCGGCAAAAATGCTCTCGGGGTTCCAGATGGCCAACGCGGTCGCCCACGTGATTGCGCTCCAACAGTAATTCAGAGTCTTTTTAACTTTTCAGGAATAGAGATTTTATGGGTTTTGGCGGGTCGGATGGCGCAGAAAAAAAGAAGCGCGTCGTATGGTCAATGATCATCCTTGTAGTCGTTGTAGTCGCCGCAGGAGTAGCGACGATGGCAATTACAGGCTATTTCAGGGAAAGCGACCCGATTTACCAGTGCATAGGCGACCCCCGCTCGCAGCCTTTCCAAGTGTCAGTGCCGGTGACTGTGACCGAAGACGGCGTGCCCGTACGAGTGTCAAGCGGCATCGGCATAGCACAGGATTGCACGTTCCCGGTGCACACGCTTGAAGAAGGCGTCATACACGTGGCCTATCCGAGGTCATATCCATTCACGCTGGGGCATTTCCTGTTCAACTGGAAGATAGACCTTACAAGGTATGACACAACGGTCTACGTCAATGGACAGCAGCACACCGACGGCCACTTCCTGGACATCGTGCTCCGTGACGGTGACGAAATAAGGGTCGAATTCGTGAGCAGAAGGTAAAATAACATGTCCGCATAAAGCCAGAGGATCCCTTGAAAGAGATCCGGACCGAAATAGACATTGGTGCAAGCCCGCTGCGCGTCTGGCAGGTGCTGACCGACTTTGCAAGCTATCCCGATTGGAACACGTTCATACGCAAGGTGGAAGGCGAGCCCGTGGAAGGGACCAAGCTCCGCATACACATAACCACACCGGCGGGCGTTAACCGCGAGTATTCGCCGAAGGTGACAAAGGTTGTGGCTGAACGCGAGCTGCGCTGGCTTGGCAAGATGCCCGGGCTTCTTTCCGGCGAGCACATCTTTGCGATAGAGCCGGCGGGCGACCAACGCGCGCACCTAGTGCACCGGGAGATGTTTGGTGGCCTGCTCACGTCGTTTTTTGGCTCTAGCCTCGACAACGACATCAAGAATGGATTTGAGGAGATGAACAAGGCTCTCAAGAAGAGGGCCGAAGAGTAGCGCAGCAACAGTTTATTTACGACTTTGGCGCGCATATTATTGTGCCAGACTACTACCAGGTCCTTGGACTGGGACCAGGGGCATCGCAGGAGGAGATAAAAAAGTCGTTCCGCGCGCTTGCGCTGAAATACCACCCTGACAAGAACAAGAACTCGGAGGAGTCTAAGCAAAAGTTCATGAAAGTTGTCGAGGCATATGAAGTGCTGTCAAACGAGCAGGCGCGCAGGAAATACGAAGAAAACCCGTTCTCTGCGTCGGGCCAAAAGTGGACTCCGCCGGCAGACTTTGGCACCGTATACAGCTACGATGAGATCAAGCGACAGTATAGACAGACGGTCCAAGGCGGCATGTGGGACATAAGCGACGCTGCCAGCAGGGGCATGTGGAAGGCGACAGTTGCGCTGTTCTGCGGGCTGGCCGCGATTGTGGTGTTTATTCTTCTTGTGAACTAATGCCTGTTCCGCTTGCGCCTGTGCTCCTCTTCTTGCGTCTTCTTTTTGTCAAAGACTGCATACTTGTAGGTAAAGAAAGCCCCTATGATAAAGCCGGGCAGGGAGAACGTCAGAAAAGACGACGAGCCTGCAGCGGCGGCGAGCAAGAATGCAAGGCCGCCTGATGCAAAGGAGGCTATCATGAACATCAATATAACCTGTTTTCCTACAGCCAAATCAGCTACCTTTGCAAAGGACGGTATAAGTCGTTTTCTATAGTCGAAAAGCGCGGTATAAACAATTAGGTCGTCTATAGTAGCATGTGCAGCAGATGCCTGCTCTGAGCCTGTTTATTCAGTCAGTCAGTCAGTCAAGTCGCGACCATGATTCATGGTGGGACAAGCACACCTGGAGAGCGCTCAACGATACACCGACAGCATCAATCTTTCTATATAAACAAACGAGATGTCAGAACCCTACACTTACCTCTTGTTTTATACCTATCTGTCCTATCCTGATGTGCATGGGTGGACTTGGATTATGCTCTTGTTGCAGGTCAGACCAACTGCTTACTGAGCATTATGTTAAGGAGCTCAAGGAGAAGGTTATGATTTGCAGGGACTGCCATGATGTGATGGATGGATATCTGAAGTTGATCGAAAGATACAGCCAGCTATTAGTAAAGCCCCAATAAATGCAAGTCGACAAGGATTCCTCTGCGTGCGTGCCTTATTTTTTCCGGTTTGAATTCGATGCGGTTCAATTACAAGTTAAAGTGCACAGCCGCAGCTGTTGCAAAACTTTGAGCTAGGCGTGTTTTGATGGTTACATTTCTTGCAGATATTTCGAAGCCTTGAGCCACACTGGTTACAAAATGCTGAATCTTGCGGATTTTTGGTTGCGCAGGCAGGACACTTGGTCTTTGATGCATCTGCAGATTGAACTGCAGGACTTGTCATGGCTGATGAACCGGCCAGCTTGGCGCCGCAAAATGCGCATGTAACTGATTGTTCTTTTGGGTCAAGTATCTGCAAAGTTGCACCGCAGCCGGGGCAGTTCACCGATTTGCCATATCTTCCAAACGGTTGTACTGTACCAGTCGACCGCGTCGTTGCAGGCTGCGAAGTGATTCTTGTTGAAACAGACACCACTGACTGAATGATGCTGCGCAATAAGGGGTCCATGCCCACCGTACTTGATAAAAAACTGTTCAAAATATTGCTAGTCTCTGGTCTTCGAAGTAGGTTGAGAAGATTATGCCCTTTCTTTTGGCCGGCAGGCTTTTGAGGCAAGAGGTCGCTTAGAAGGACGCGTGTGTGTTTGGTGATTACGACACACGAGGTTTCGGGTTTGTGGGCAAGGACCTTTATTGTGATCCTGAAAGGTAGAGGGATTTCGTCGTCGACTGTTACAGGATAGGTCACAAGCGTGTTAACCACAGATTCTGCATCAAGTTCGACGTTTGATTTGTTTTCAATCACTACTGCAGTTATCTCTTCTGCGTCACCAGGCTGAATCTTTTTTACGGTTACTTGTTTTCCTTTTGGTGCCCTAGCGTTTTTTTGAGTTGTCTTGTCCAGCTTTATCGTCTCGGTATTGTCGTTTGATTGAAATGCCCTGGCCGCAGCCGCTACTTCGCCTTTGATCTCGATAACATCACCATCTTTGAGAGAGAGTCTCTCCATTATAGAGGGGCTGACTCGGGCTATTGCCTTTAGTTCATCCTCTTTTTCGGCGTCTAGTACTTTTAGCGAGACATGGTCGACCTTGCTAGTCACGAAATGCTCGACTATCGGTATCGCCGGTTACTGAAATACCTATTGAAATAGAGTATGTTTCTTGTCTGAGCTACATCTGTAGCAGACCAACAGCCAACAGCCTAGTTGATCGATCATCATATGTGCCAGCGCCTACCAGCATCAGTAGCATTTTCCGCCAGCCGCATCCCTTTCCGAGTCCAACCGTGCTGCTTCAACTTGTACATCTTACAAAGTTGCAGTCCGGACATAGAGTCTTCTTAGACGCCCAATCTCAAAAAGAATAAAAAGGGATGCATAGCAAGCGCGAGTAAGATGCGAATAGTTGCCATCGGAAGCCGCGTGTTTGTGACCAGCTTCCAGCTTGCCGGAGTCAAGGGCGTCAAGGTGGAATCGCCGGCAGAAGCGCTTGCCGAGATAAACAGGATGGGCGATGCGAGCGGCGTCGGCCTTGTGCTCTTGAGCGACGACATTGGCAAGGAAATCCGCATCCCGCTCACGAATCTGCGCACAAAAAGGCCGATACCATTGATATTCGAGCTGCCGTCGCCGGGGAGTAAAAAGGAAAAGGTCGATTATCGCGCGCTCCTCAAGCAGATCCTTGGTATGTAGAGCGAGTCGCGGAGCCCGCCGAACGATTTTGCAACCGCCAGCACCTAACTCCCTCTTCAAGGCATAATAGCGAGAATTGCCTATTCTTGTCAGTGAAGAGGGGCCTCGTTGCCGCAGCAGGTGCCATCGCAGTCGCAGCGGCCGTCGCGGCTGGGTTTGTGGCATGGCAGACACCCGGCGGGCCGGCCAGAGTCGGCGACGGAATCGGCATGACGGACAACATTTCTACGAACGGGAACTCGACCGATCCGTTTACGCCGATCCCTGACCAAAACCTGCCGGCCTTGCGCGATTCTTCACTGAAGGTCGAAAAGGTGGTAGAGGGCCTGTCGGCGCCGACGAGCATGGTCTTTATCGGGAACGACATCATGATCACGCAGAAGAACGACGGCAACGTCAGGCTTGTAATTGACGGCTCGCTGCAGAGGGATTCTTCTCTGACATTTGATGTCGAGAGTGCAAGCGAGCGGGGCCTACTCGGAGTTGCATACGCGGATGACAAGGTGTTCTTTTTCCTGACAGAATCAGGCAACTTCGACACGCGCAACCGCGTCTATAGGTACGACTTGCAGGACGGCGAGCTTTTGAACAAGGCGATGATCCTTGACTTGCCGGGAACGCCCGGGCCCATGCATCACGGCGGCAAAATTGGGATTGGGCCGGACGGCAACCTGTATGCGGTCATCGGCGACCTGAACAGGGATGGCATGCTGCAGAACTACCCCAACGGCCCCGCGCCAGACGACACTTCTGTCATATTAAAGGTCGACTTTGAAGGCGGGCCTGCCGCGAACACACTTTCAGGGAATGACAAGCTTGCAAGCTATTACGCCTACGGCATACGCAACAGCTTTGGGATGGACTTTGACCCGCAGACTGGGATGCTGTGGGCAACCGAAAACGGGCCAGACGCGTACGACGAGATAAACGTCGTGGAGCCTGGCTTTAACAGCGGGTGGGAGCGCGTCATGGGGCCGATTTCAAGGACCTCTGCAAGTGAAGGCGATCTCGTGATTTTTGACGGAGCCCATTACGCCGACCCCGCGTTTAGCTGGCGCCAGCGGGTGGCCGTGACTGACATCGAGTTTCTGAACTCCACCGCGCTTGGCGGCTACTCCTACAACGTGTTTGTGGGGGACTTCAACAACGGCAGCCTGTACTATTTCGAGGTAAACGATGAAAGGGACGGCTTGGTGCTTGAAGGTGCTCTCTCGGACCTTGTCGCCGACAATGATAACGAACTGTCAGCAATTACGCTCGGCACCGGCTTTGGAGGGATAACCGATATCGAGACGGGGCCCGACGGCAACCTGTACGTTCTCTCATACAGAGGAGCTATTTACCGCATTATGCCTGCCCGGTAAACTATTATGCTGGCAGGGGCTACAGCAGACAGCCTTGCTGAACAAGCTGCGGGACTCGCTCCAGCCCACGATGCAAAAGCTAGGCTCTGGATTTGCGTCTACCGGCCTTTCTGCCAACTTTTGGACCGCCGTCGGCCTTGCACTGGCGTTTGTGGCGGCCGGCGTGTACGCGTCCACGATCTTTGGCGTCCATGGCGGGATTGCGGCTATTGCCGGAGGCCTGCTCTTGCTTGTATCGGGATTTTTCGACGTGGTCGACGGAGCTGTTGCTCGTGTTACAAAGCAGGCGTCGAAAAAAGGCGCGTTCTTGGACTCGACGTTTGACAAGATCGCCGAAGTCGCGATATTTGCCGGGATCGCCGTTGGCGGCCTTGCAAACCCTGTATTGGTGATGGTTGCGCTTGGACTGTCACTTCTCGTAAGCTACACGCGCGCCCGCGCAGAGTCGCTTGGAGTTGAGCTGAAAGGCATCGGCATCGGCGAGCGGGCAGAACGGATGCTCATCTTGGCGATAATAGGGATGATACCTTTCATGCCGGAAATATCGTTTGGCGGCCAGATGAACTGGGCCGTTATCATCGTTTCATTAGTCGCAGGGATAACCCTCATCCAGAGAATAGTCGTCACTGCAAGCAAGTTGTAAAAAGGGTTGTGATTACCAGAGCCTTCCGCCCGTTCTGCGCTCTGCTTCCGACCTGACCTTGACAATTCCGCGGTGCACGGCGCACGAGACGCAGTAGAACTTGACGTCGGTCGACAGCGGTATGTATGCACCCTGGGCCTTGAGCTCTTTGGCAAGCGTTGGCTCGACAAGCGTTATCCTTCCGGTAACCTTCTTGGCCTTGTCGCGTGGGACGAGCGCGCCACATTGGCTGCAATGGACGGTACCTGAACTGCCTTTGCCTCCCTTGGAACGGCCTCTGCTCGCTCTCTTTTTTGGCATGCAGGTCGTTGGACTGCGCCATACTTTAAATCTTGTGTTTGAACAAGCATAATGCATTACTACACACTCTTAAGAAGAATTTTCGGATAATCCGCGTTTGTTAGTAGGCTTGGTTCACTAAATTCTTTTTCATGACGCGTTAGGGTACGGTGGTGGCTTGAACATAATGTTCACGTGAGATTGTACAAGTTTGGCTACGATGTGTCTAATATCTGACATTCTTTTGTTCTTGCCTCGTTCTTTTCAGAGGCGGATATATCTCGCTGCCCTCTTCGTCGTCATAATTGTCAGAGTAGGCATACACTGGCCTTTTGCGCCGGTTTAGGAAGAACATCAGGATCCGCGCCCTTGCCTTTGGTAATGCCTTTCGTGAAAATCTGAAGCCTCAAAGCGTGAGTGAAGAAATTGAATTCGCGAAGGAATACAAGCGTAGATTCTATTATATCACCTCTTTTGAAGAGTGACTTTGTCCTCGGCGAAGACTGTCATGAAAAACCCGTCGATCATTTTGAGTTCATCAGCTTCGCTCATCCCTGGGAATGCCGGGAAGTCCCCCTCCAGATCTACTTTGGTCTTTTCGCCTACCTGCGTGTATGTGTGTATGAATCTGGCTCCGTTAAAGGCCCCGCCCTTCATTGTGGTCTCGACTCCTTTGGGTTGATTCAGTTTGTGGACGATGGTCGTACTGAATGTAGTCCCATCCGGGTTGTAAATCTCGGCGTCGATGGTGACCACGTTCCCAGATACGCCCACGAGTTTATGGCTCTTGAATGCAGCGTGCGGGTGATTGCCTGCGCTCATGTACCTGAAGATTTTCTCACTAGTTGCATCGAATGTCACTATCTCGTCCTTCTTGTAGTGTACCATTTCTCTCAGGCTCAACTTCGGCAGGTCTACAATTAAGCCTTACCTTTACCGATGTACTGTAAACCTAATCATCAACTGGTCGACTAGATTCTGCCTTTTGCGTCTATTTGAAAAGAACATCGGTGATGCGCCTCACAGGAGGGGGGGGATTGCTTATCACTAGGGACCAAACCTCTTCCAACATAATAAGCGATTATGTTATCGGTGCAGCTTGAAGCAACAAAACTTTATTTTTGTATCGTTCGGTGCATCACATTGCACCGCATTGATCTTCCTTATATAGGAATAGAAGCTTCCTCTAGATCATGGAATCGGCAAAACCAAGGAACGGCCTTGCCTATGTATCAATAGGCATCGCAGTCGCCGCAATTGCAATATCTTTGGCAGTAGCATCCTTACCTCAGCAGCGAGCCGACCAAGAAGAAGTTCCTGTTCCACAGACGCGCGAGTTCTATCTTTTCACCGAGGTGGACGAAAATATAGAAGTGGAAGAGGATGCGCTGGGGATTCCCCCAGACAAGTTCTCGCTTGAAGAGATAACCGTCCACCAAGGAGACAGGGTGATCATCCACTTCTACAACCTAGAGCCGGAGGAAACCCAGGAGCACCACACATTTACTGTAGGTGACCCCTACCAGATGAATATCGACTTGAATGCAAATGAAAATGAGACCATCGAATTTGTGGCAAGCGAGAGCGGTATTTTCGAGTACCAATGCGTCTTCCACCCGCCAACGATGAGGGGGCAGCTCGTAGTCCTAGGGGAATAGCAACGAATCCTCCCCTCTCTTCTTTTCTCCAATTACAGCCATGTCAGGATTTGCAATTCCCTTTATTGCGGCGCCCGCTGGAGGATTATACGCGTTGTTTCACTTGCTATGACCACGCGTTTCAGCATTTGTCCTTGGGCAGCGCGTGGCACAAGATGGCTAATTATGTTGAGAAAGACTGAACGTTCACAAGTCTCAGAGCTGGATGTCTTACTGTAGTGATTCAGTGCTACGTATTCAATGATGTTGATTTGGCGCTGAGCAGGCCATAAATAATAAAAACGACAGAATAACTTCGTGATCGGCGCAAGACAGATCGCGTGGACCTTGATAGCCGCAACGGCCGCAGTGATAGCTGTAGGATCCTTCGTACAAGAATTTGGACCGGCTCTGGCAAGCGTGGCACTTGGAGGGGCT
>DATEUD010000065.1:0-6516 GCA_035283265.1 Nitrososphaera sp. | reverse complement strand
TGACTCTCGTATCTTTGTGACAAGTTCGTGAACTTTCTCAAGCGTCATTGTTTCATCGAGAGCGACATGGACCTGAGCAGAGAACGCATGTCCGAGAGGTCTTATGCGCACCGCTTCTACGGTGACGTTGAATTTTATTCTTACATGCGAGCTTATTTCTTCCTGCAATTTTGGATTCATTACTGCATCAACGAGAACAAGTGCTGATTCCTTGATCGCAGTGTATGCCATATAGAAGATATAGCCTGCGATCATGATGCTCCCGATTGCGTCCATGTATGGGACGCCAAAGTATCCGGCCAGAACGGTGCTAAACCCAACAAACGAAGCGGTCCCATCCTTGATCGAGTTCTTTGCATCCAAATTCAGAGAGATCAGGTCGTATTTCTTTGCGATTTTCCTCACTTTGAAGGCCCTGTGAAGGGATAGGCTACCTGCTGCCACCAGAGTTATCATGGTTATCTCTGGGTTTATGACTTCGACAGGATGAAGTATTCTCTCATAGGCGTGGTAGATTATGAAAGCGCCCAAGATGACTATGACGACCGCCGCCACAAACGCGGCAAAGCTTTCAATCTTGGTATATCCATACGGGAACCATTTGCTTTTTGGCTTGTGAAGCATTCCGATGCCAATCCACACGATGAATGAAACAAGAGCGTCAGCCATCGAATCGAGGCCATCAGCGACGAGGGTCAGGCTACCTGTGAGGGTAGAAACGGCGAGTTCCCCAACGCCTATGCCCAAAAGCGTCCAGACAGAGACCCATGCGGCGCGCCTTCCTTCTTCGAATAGCTTGGATTTATCCAATAATTGACCGTTATTGAGGAGGCGGTTTGTCCCCCTAATTATCCTTTACAGGATTCACGCTACCACTATCATGAATATTCCAAAGAGCACGCCGAGTATTCCCAAGAGGCGATTTATGGCGGAGGCGATGGCCATTCCAACTGCACCCAAGACGGCAATCCACACTGCCCCTTCGTAGATTGCAATAGGACCAAGATACCCAATTACATTAGGATTGATTTCAAGCAGATAGTTCTCCCCGTTCGCCTGGACTGCAATCCAAAGAAAGACTGCTGTGCCTATTGAGAAAATAATTGAAAAAGAGCGGGCGCCGCCTCTTGACATGAACGCGATGGAACTACCGAAAGCGGTTCTTATGCCGAATCCCTTCCGCAATTCTCGCCTTTGTTTTACTGGATCCTGTACATAAGGCTTCTTCCACTCGGGCGCCCGCTTCCAGGCGATGTCATACTCGTCGGCCTTCGATGGCATTAGCTAGTTTAGACAACTACATAGAAAGCGAGGACCGTAACGTTCGACACTGTTACTCATGTGAGCAAGAGATTTCATCGAAACGACTCTTCATCGCCCGATTTTTGAACAGTGTCATGACTTGGAAGCGGCACATGACATTGACGGATTTACACTGGACCATTTACACTGGAGCATTTACGCTGGGTCACAAGTAGAACGGAACAAACTCGTAACACCTGCATCCCTCGTTGAGAGGAAAGCAATCCAGATTGCGCTTTGGCCACTAGAGTGGTCCAGGGGCCGTAGGCAAAAGAAAACCTATGACCGTTGCCGCTATCCATACTATTACCGCAATTACAATCGCTCTAAGCCAGCCTATGTCGTAAAGTGCTCGTAGAGCCAGCAGCCAGACAATGCCGCCTACAATAGCGGCCAGCCACCCCCTTTCCAGCAAGAAGTAGATTATTGAATAAACAATCGCGCCAACAATGGCAGTTGCGAAGGCTCTTCCTATTCCTTCCTTCTGACCTAGCAGTTTTGTTGCGACGAAGATAACTATGGTTGAAACTATCAAGCCTGCGATAAAAGTGATAACGGATATCAGTTCGTTCGCCATGTTAGAACTAATGCTCCAAAATCAGAGTGAGTGAGTGAGTGGGTGGGTGGGTATACAAGATTAGATGCCCCTGCAGTCCTATTCCCATTCCCATTCCTATGCCCACTTCCTAGAATGGTACTGTCCTGCCGCCCATCCTCTTCATTACTGCAAGAGAGGCGATCACTGATGCGATGGCAACAGCTACCACTACACCAGTAACCGGAAATTCCGGAACCACATTTGTCCCAGCCACTTCAACTCTGTGGATGCTATGTTTGTAGTTGATTTCAAGTGTAGTTTCTGCATCGGTATCGGACTTTAGCAGAACGTCTTGTTCAAGCATTATGTTCTGGTCCATCAAAACCGTCACTTCTCCGCTCAAGAGTTTCTTTGGTATCTTGATTTCCGTTACTCCTGTAGTGCCCGCATCTCCTTCCACAAAGAACGAAATCATCTGTTCCTGTTGCTTGAGTTGCAAGTCGCTGATTCCGGAATTACTTGCTATCTGGACCGCGAAATTCTCACCCTCGACGCTCAGTGGATGTTCACTCGGAATTGCTACTACAAATTGCATTGACGATCGCAAAGTAGCGGATGTGATTGCATTCACTAGACCTAATGCATCTGCCTCAATCTCTATTCTGACTTCCACGGTGTAGGTGCCTGGATTAGCGCTATCCAACAGCTTGAACTTTGTTGCATATTCTCCGTTTCCTTCTATCGTTGCATCTTCACGTGCGACGATGTTTCCTCCTCCGTCTTTGACGTCAATCTTGACCAGCTTTATGCTCTCCACTCTTTCAACCAGCTCGGTCCATACAGACCCTTGAACATCAACTTCCTCACCTGCCCTGTACAGGTGGTACTGAAGTCCCACGGTCACAGGCGTGTTTATCTGGGGTGCTTCCACTTCGTAAAAGGACTTGTAGGAAGTGTTGACCTGGGTATTCGCTTCAACAGAAGATGAAGTTCCAGAGCTCGAATCTTGCGCTGATACAGGAGCTGTCATCGCAAGAATCGCTGAAGTAGTCAGAATCAATATGGTAGCAAATACGCTCGCTTTCTTGAAAACAGAATTTCTATCACCAAATGTCATTACTTAAAGTTCGTTTCAATGATATTTAACGCCGTTCGATAAATGCCTACAGAGCAAGACTCTAGAAAGGACAATGCGCGCTAATAAGACCAGGCCTAATCAGTAAGACATGTCATTAACTGACTTGAGGGATGTTGTGCATAGAAGATCCCTGTACTGCCTCTTTGCAAACGGGACATTCCGCAAGACCCGCGTAGAAGGCGGCAGCATGCACAGACTCGGCGTCCTGCACATGCAATGCGCCAAGGACCGCCTCGTTCTTGTGATAAATTTGTAACAGCGCGACTTGGAGGCGCGCGTTAAATGCAGGATGCTGATTGCTCATTATTGACTTGTTCTTGCAAGAGGGGAAGCAGTATGATATAGGCGCAGCTGGTGATTTCATGGCCGAAATTCCTCTGGATGACATCCGCAAGAAGAAGGGAGGAACAACGGGCATATGCGAAGCTAATCTCGACAATGAGCCCCGCTCGGGTAATCTTGCCATGATTTGGCATGGGTTTTGGTTTTGGTTTTGGGAAACAAGCAAGAAGAACATCTGGTCATACTCGCTGATGAGGCAGAAGGTGATAGAGCCTCAAACAAGAGTACTGATTTTACGGGTACTGTGAATTGTTATCCGCACCTCTTCTCAAGACAAGCTCCCGTTGAACTCTGGTATGTACATACCCAGACCTTCCCAACACGTAACATGTATCGAGCAGAGTTGAAAGTAAGTAAGTATCATGATCGCGATCAGTTAAGTAAGTCTAGATCCGCAGCCACCACAGAAATTCGTTCCAAACGGACTCTGAGCCCCACATTTCTGACACTTGAGCAAGGATAATGAAGTGCCGCAATTGTTGCAGAATTTCCCTTCTCCCGCTGGTTTTCCACACTGCGGACATAAAGTCTGTTTACTCTCGATGTTGCCTGTAAAGACCTGAGTATTTTCTGCCTTTTCCCTGATATCCCTGACCATTTTACCGGCTTTGGCGGCAGCGACTTCGACACTCTCTCTGGGTGCATCTTGTACACACAGGCCTTGCTGTTCATTCCAGTCGTTTTCACACACATATTTTCTGCATTTAGGACATCTTTGAAAATGACCCTTGGCCTCATTCTGGGCAGTTTCAAAAGCAGCTTCGTGTTCCTTATGCCATTCAGGCGTCATGCCGCGAAATTTTTCAGAATACGCATCGGCGCCACGTCCTACGTTGTGCCCAATTCCAGAACCCAGCAGCGAGCTCCCGATGGAAGCTGCGTTTCCCAGCCCCCGGAAGAACCCTGCTTTCTTGTGGGCCTTTGACTCTTGGAATTGTGTATTGTAGCCGTCGCCGCACACGTCGCAATTAAATGTGAACTTGAATCCGACCTCGTTACTATTGTCAACGAAGTTCCTTGTGAATGGCTGCAATTCTGTTCACCATTTGAGGGGTTTGCCACATTTTATACATTTCTCTGGACCCGGCATCTGTTCCATCTTGCATTTCGGATTTCCGCATACTACAAGCAGCCGGTTGTTGCAAAAGCTGCAATAGTTTTCCAAGAACGTCCTTTTCCCACAGCTTGGACACGAAATTTCCAACGATAAACCGCAATTACTGCATTTGCTCCATCCCTTTACGATTGGATTTTGGCATTTCGGACACCTCAAGGGTCCGACCGGGTTAACTCTTCCACATGATGGACAGACCTTTGAATCAGGAGGGTTCAGCTGGTTGCAATACCTGCAGGGGTGCTTATATCCGGACATGGGAAGAAACCAACACTCCTTCAGCGCTAGATTTCATGCAAGCGCTCGGAATTACACACATTCGAATTAGAGCTTCATCCTGAATTTATAAGACTTTCCGTGAAGAGGGCCCGCATGTGCACATGACGTAAATAACGAGATATGGTAGGATTGCTTGGATAATGATTAAAGAACATAATCAATGTGAATACCAGAAAGATGCAGAAAAAAGGAGGACAGAAAGAAAGAAAGAGAGAAAGAAGAAGGATCGCTCCTACTTCTTCATGCTTTCTCCTGCCTTCTTGAGGTCTTCTAACAGCATGACAGGATGGAATTCTACTTTTGCTCCCATCATAAAGAGAGGCTCTGCGAAAACAGCCATCTGATCCGCTCTGTCCATGTTGACTACGAAGACCATCGTCCTGTCTCCCCCTGCTTCAAAAAAGTAGGCCGCTTCTGCCTTTGTGCTGTTTATGTAGGCTTCCACATCCTTCATGCCATTCGGATTCTGCATCATCCTGTTGCCTGCTTCAGTCGGTATTTGGGCTCTGACTATGAATCTCATTGCATCAAGCTCGCAGGCGATGATAATAAACATTATTTCGCGTTTTGCCGACAGCAGAAACCGACGACTTGTCAAAAGGTCGACGCGTTGCAGAATTTGGTTCAGCTGTCACAGGAGGCGTTTCTTGATGACGGACGCAGCGCATGCGTGTGTGGGTTTGACTGACTGGCTGGCTGACATGGCCATGAAACTATTCTAGAAATCAAGAAAAAGTGCGGAGGGAGTTAGTTGGTTACGCTGCTTCAGCGTAGCCATCCATCGTCAGCTCCCATCCATCAACTTCGTTCTTGAACATGCCACTGTTTCCTTCAAACGCTAGGGTGATAGCCGGCTCACTTTCCTTTGGAAGCTCCGCAGATCCATCTGCTTCGCCCCTGAGAGACAGCCTCACAATGTCGCCCGTTGCATCGTCAGTCGCTAGTGCCCTCAGTCTGAGAACGTCGCCATGGTTAGAGTATATGGCATATCCCAGCTGGATTGTGTACGATTTGTCGCCTACATCCACTGTGCCATCCAGTACGTCAAACAGGACGAGTGACTCGACGGACTTCCATACTCCCAGCGTTGCGCTGACTTCGGCGATTTCCGTTGTCGTGTTATTATCTGCTGACCCTGTTGCTGAAAGTACGTATTCGGTTCCTGGTTCGTATTCTCCAGGACTGGCAGGGTGCGCGCTCGTGTGCCGCTCGTGAGTTTCTCTTGCGTCATGGTTTTCGACAATTTCTCTCTTCCTGTCCTCTTGACTTTCTCTGGTCTGCTCATCCTCTTCACCGACAACGGTAAAGGATCCGACGTCCAGGGTTATGTCCGCGTCCTGAATCTGAAGCTTGCAGTCAGCGTAATAGCCCGCATCCAATTCTACACTTGTCTCTAACTCTCCTTTGCCACCTTCCACTTCGAAAGCATCTTCCAGGTTCAGGCTAACTACAGGGACTGCACATGACAGTAATGCGCTGTAGGTGCCGTCGTCCAGGTCAAGACTATGAATCTCTATCTCGATTTCCAAGCCATCGTCTTCAACAGCAACCTTGGTCTTTGTTTCAGATTCGTGTGTGTCATTTCTTACCGCGTCTGATGATCCATGCCCGTCATTTTCATTCTCCTCGCTTGATTCATCATCTCCAGAATCTGAGGAGCTCTCTTCCTGCTCGTGCTCTTCATCGTCAATCTCTCCTTCGACCTCCTCTCCAGTTTCTCCTTCGACTTCATCGTCCTCTTCTGCATTGGCCACGATTGCAGGATTTAAAGTCCCCGCAACTGACATTGTCAATATCAAAGCC
>DATEUD010000064.1:0-3919 GCA_035283265.1 Nitrososphaera sp. | reverse complement strand
ACGAGTTCTAAAAGCTTCACTCTAGCAAAGGATGCCTTCCCGCCAAGCGGGGACCAGCCGGAAGCAATAGCGCAGCTTGTCAGGGGCGTACGAAAGGGCGGCCGGCAGACGCTGCTTGGCGTGACTGGAAGCGGCAAGACCTACACGATTGCAAACGTCGTTGCAAGGGCGAACAAGAAAACGCTTGTCATTTCGCACAACAAGACCCTTGCGGCGCAATTGTATGCCGAGTTCAAAGAGTTCTTCCCGGAAAACAACGTCGGCTACTTTGTAAGTTTCTACGATTACTACCAGCCTGAAAGCTACATCCCGCAGACAGACACGTACATCGAAAAGGACACTGAAGTGAACGAAAAGATAGAAAGGATGAGGCTTGAGGCGACTGCCATGCTGATGTCAGGCGAACCCACGATAATCGTGTCGACGGTGTCCTGCATCTATTCCCTCGGCTCGCCCAAAGAGTGGGAGGAGAGCGCCATCACCCTGAAAAAGGACATGGCAATCGACCGCAAGATACTAATTCATAGCCTCATCGAGGCGCGCTATGAACGAAACGATATGTCGCTCGTGCCGGGCAATTTCAGGGTAAAGGGCGACACCATAGACATCATTCCAGGCTATTCAGATGACATTATCCGCGTATCCATGTTTGGCGACGAAATAGAGCAGATAAGTATCCACAACCACGTCAGCTTGAAAAAGCTGCGCGACGTGAACGCTGTAAAGTTATTCCCGGCCAAGCACTACATCACTGACGACGACTCGCGCAGCAGGGCGCTAGAGTCGATCAAGCGCGAGCTTGCAAGCTGGCTCCCGAGTCTGCCTTCCGAGCTCGAAAGACAGAGGCTTGTGCAGCGCACGAATTATGATTTGGAGATGATAGAGGAGCTGGGCTACTGCTCGGGCATCGAAAACTATTCCCGGCACCTTGACGGCAGATCGCCGGGCCAGCCACCTTTTTGCCTGCTTGACTTTTTTGGCGACGATTTCCTGCTCGTCATTGACGAATCACACGTCACGCTGCCGCAGCTGCACGGCATGTACAACGGCGACCATACGCGCAAAAAGATGCTCATCGACTACGGGTTCCGGCTGCCAAGCGCCTACGACAACCGCCCGCTCAGGTTTGAAGAGTTTGAGAGGTACCTCAGGAAAACGGTTTTTGTTTCGGCGACGCCGGGGCCTTATGAACTGAAATCGAGCTGGCAAGTCGCCGAGCAGTTGGTCAGGCCCACTGGCCTTGTCGACCCCAAGGTCGAGATCCGGCCGACAAAGAACCAAATGGAGGATTTGATAAAGGAAATCAAGATCAGGGCCAAGAACAACCAGCGCACGCTTGTGACGACTTTGACAAAGAGGATGGCAGAGGATCTTGCAGAGTTTCTGGCAAAGCACGAAGTGTGCGTGCGCTATTTGCACTCTGAAATCGAAGGGCTCGAGCGCACCGAGCTTATTAGGCAGCTGCGCCTTGGCGAATTTGACGCGCTCGTTGGCATCAACCTGCTCAGGGAAGGCCTCGACATCCCCGAGGTTTCGCTTGTCGCAATTCTGGACGCAGACAAGGAAGGTTTTTTGCGCAATTCCACGAGCCTCATACAGACGTTTGGCAGGGCTGCGCGAAACCTCGACGGCGCGGCGATAATGTATTCTGACCGCTCCACCGAGTCGATGAAGCAGGCAATCGAAGAGACAGAGCGCAGACGCAGGAAGCAGATTGAATACAACAAAAAGCACAAAATAACTCCAAAGACGATTGTCAAGCCGATACCGGAAAGCGCCATCGAGAGCGGCGACGCCGGGGTGGAGACAAAGTCGATGACAAGGCAGGACCTTGTCAAGCTGGCGGTGGAAACAGAAGCCACGATGAAGAGATTTGCAGAAGAGCTGGAATTTGAAAAGGCGATAATGTTCCGCGAAAAACTGGGCAAGATAAGAAAAGCGCTCGGCGAGCCGTCGCTGGCGGAGGTGTCGTGATGCACGACAAAATAGTAATCCGCGGCGCGAGGCAGCACAACCTCAAGAACATCAACGTCGAGATACCAAAGAACAAGCTCGTTGTCATCACAGGATTGTCGGGCTCGGGCAAGTCAACCCTTGCATTTGACACGATTTACGCGGAAGGCCAGAGGCGCTATGTGGAATCATTGTCGGCGTACGCAAGGCAGTTCCTCGAGCTGATGGACAAGCCCGACGTCGATTCGATAGACGGCCTGTCGCCGGCAATATCAATACAGCAAAGAACAACGAGCAAGAACCCCCGCTCGACCGTCGGGACCGTGACCGAGATTTACGATTACCTGCGCCTGTTGTTTGCGAGGATAGGCGTTCCCCACTGCCCAAAATGCGGCAAGAAAATTGCAAGCCAGTCGGCCGACTCGATTACGGAATCGGTGATAAAGACTGCGCAGGGCAGGAGCGTCATGATCTTGGGCCCGGTGATTCAGGCGAAAAAGGGGACATATGAGAAATTGTTCGACCAGCTAAAGCAGGAAGGCTTTTCCCGGATCAGGCTGGACGGCGAGATAACAAAGCTCGACGAGGAGGAGGAAAAGCCGCTATACCCGAGGTTGGACAAGCAGAAAAAGCACACTATCGAGGTTATTGTCGACAGGCTAAAGCCGGCGGCGGAGGAAAGGAGCCGGCTCTTTGACTCGATCCAGTCGGCGCTGAAGGTGGGCAACGGCATGGTTGTCGTTTCCATAGACGGCAAGGACGCGATGTATTCGCAGCGGAACGCCTGCCACCACTGCGGCATTTCGCTTGGCGACTTGGAACCCCGCACGTTCTCGTTCAACTCGCCCTTTGGCGCTTGCAGGGAGTGCAACGGCCTCGGGATCAAGGTTGAGTTCGACCCTGATTTGATAATTCCTGACAAAACAAAGAGCATACTTGAGGGCGCGATAAAGCCGTGGACGGGCCACTTTGCAACGTTCAGGTCGGCCATGCTCCGCGACGTGGGCAAGAAGTTCGGCTTTGACCTTGCGACCCCGATAGCTGGGATGAAGCAGGAGCAACTGAAGGTGATACTGTACGGCACCGACGAGAGCGTCCACTACAAGTACGAGTCGCGCTACTCTGACAGCCGCTGGGAATACAGGGGAACATTTGAGGGCGTCATACCAAACCTGGATCGAATATACCGCGAGACTGAATCTGAGTCAAAGCGCGAAGACCTTATGCAGTTCATGCGGGAGCGCCCCTGCGAGCGGTGCAAGGGTAGGCGCCTTCGCGACGAGGCCCTCGCAGTCAAAATACAAAGCAGATCGATAATGGAAGTGTGCGACCTTTCAATAGACGATTGTTACACGTTCTTCCAGGCGCTGGCGCTGTCAGATACAGAGCGCTACATCGCAAGGACGATTTTGAAGGAGATCATTTCAAGGCTGGACTTTCTGCAAAACGTCGGGTTGAACTACCTGACACTTAATCGAATGACTGCCACGCTTTCCGGTGGAGAGTCGCAGAGGATCAGGCTAGCCACTCAGATCGGGTCGAACCTGACAGGTGTGCTCTACGTTCTTGACGAGCCCACAATAGGCCTGCACCAGCGCGACAACGCGCGGCTCATTGACACGCTAAAAAAGCTGCGCGACCTTGATAACACGCTCATTGTAGTGGAGCACGACGAGGAAGTGATACGGAGCTCCGACTGGATAATAGACATCGGCCCCGGGGCCGGCTTACACGGGGGCGCGATCGTTGCAAGCGGCCGACTCGAAGACATCATGAAAAACCTCGACTCGATCACGGGCGCCTTTCTAAGGGGCGACCGGCTGGTTGCGCACCAGCACGATCGGCGCAAGTCTGGCAGATGGCTGACCGTACACGGAGCCCGCGAAAACAATCTAAAGTCAATAGACGTCCGCTTTCCACTTGGTTGCATGACTGTAGTGACCGGCGTCTCCGGCTCCGGCAAGTC
>DATEUD010000063.1:0-6570 GCA_035283265.1 Nitrososphaera sp. | reverse complement strand
AAGCACTACCGCGTAGTATGGGTGCGCCAAGCACTGTACATGACAGATTCCAGGAATGGCAACAAGCCGGTGTGTTCAGGCGTCTGTGGGTTGATGGTTTGTTGGGATATGATGAAAAGATAGGAATCGATTGGAACTGGCGGGTTATGGATGGAGTGATGACAAAGGCACCTCTGGGGGGAAAAGTACAGGGCCAAATCCGACAGACAGGGCTAAAGCAGGTACAAAGAGGAGCCTTTTGGTTGAAGGTAATGGAATACCCATAGCTGTAACAGTTGATGGAGCTAACAGACATGACATGAAGATGGCTCCTGTAACACTGCAAAGCATAGTGATTGGCAGACCGGAGCCAACTGCCAGATCTCCGCAGCATATGTGCTTAGACAAGGCGTATGATTTTCCCGAAATTTACGAACTGTTGGAAGAGTACGGTTATACTGCACAAATCAGGTCAAGAGGAGAAGAGTATGACGATAAGATGAACATACCCGGCTACAGAGCTAGAAGATGGGTCGTTGAACGTACCCATTCTTGGATGAACAGGTTCAGAAGATTACTGATACGATGGGAAAAGAAGGAAGAGAGCTATATCGCGATGTTACATTTTGCTTGTGCATGGATTACCTATAGGGCAGGAGGGATTTTCGGATAAGCTCTAAGCTACAACATTTGAGCTTAAAGTAAACAAGGTAGTATCTATAGCTGGAACATTAGGACAAGAGCTGGTTAGTATTGGCGACCCACAGATATGAGGAAAATATGAGATTCGTGCCGGCAGTTGCAAGATAGCTGCCTACATTCTTTCTTTTTTCCTTAGCCGCCCGCCACACATTTTACGACTAACCACGATTAAGGGCAACCCCCCTTTAAGGCGTCAATAGTGCAAGCAAATTTAACCAAAAACGATTACTTTTGAGCAACAGGGCGTAGAACATATTATAAACTATGTCTACAAATAGTATGTCGTGAGCAACGCACACCGTCGCGCAAGGAACGAAGCAAAATGAAACCAGAGTGTCAAAAATGTAAACTAAACCGCGCCGTCGTTGCAGGCATAGGAAAAGTGGGAATGTGCGAAGCTTGCTTTGCCGAGGCGATCAACAGAATGCGTCAAAGCCGGCAATCCTATCTATGAGAAAGAGCAACGTTGAAGGTAGGTCTATTCCATTTTCTAGCTACCAAAGTGGGCAAGAACATCAGCCTTAAGATAGGCCGACCACGATCACAAAAGCACAGTACCGTTTTCAATGTTTCTAACACCTTGTTTTATTCTTAACATGTAGTTTAACTCCCTACAAACAGGAATTTAATTTATAAATAGCGAGAATTGATTGGCTTTTGCTGAAAATATGAGGCTATTGGAATATCAGGGAAAGGAGCTTTTCGATCATTATGGAATCAGGATCCCAAGGTCGCACCTTGCCAATACTGTGCAGGAGGCAAGGCAGGGTGGCAAAAAACTTGGCTATCCGCTTGTATTAAAGTCGCAGCTTACGGTCGGCGGCAGGGGCAAGGCCGGCGCCATAGTGAAGTGCAAAAGCGAAGCCGAGCTCGAACCCAAGTTCAACGAGCTGTTGCACAAGGAAGTCAAGGGCGAGCTTCCGCGGGGCATACTGCTTGAAGAGATGGCCGACATCAAAAGAGAGCTTTATCTTTCGCTTTTCCTGAACAGGAGCAAGCGCTGCTACTCCCTGATAGCTTCTGCCGAAGGCGGAGTCGAAATTGAAAGCGCCGGGAACAAGGTGATGGTTGACATACCTATAGACGGCCTGACGCCGCAGACTGCAGAGGACACGGCGGCAAAGCTGGGCCTGAGAGGCAGGACCGTGGTGTCGTTTGTCGATTTTACGACAAAGCTATCAAGACTCATAGGCGAGAAAGAGGCTGAATTGGCAGAGATAAACCCTATTGCGATTCTTGGCGACGGCTCGCTCATGGCACTTGACGCCAAGGTGATTATCGACGACAACTCGATGTTCCGCCACCCCGAGCTAAAAAAGTACGAACACGTGTCGGAACTTGAAAAGCAGGCCGAGGTCAACGGTTTTTCGCTAGTCGAGTTAGACGGCAACATTGCAATAATTGGCAACGGAGCCGGCCTCGTGATGTCAACCCTTGACATGGTCTCTGACGCGAGAGGCAAGGCCGGCGCGTTCCTGGACTTTGGAGGAAGAGCTACCACTGAAACCATCTATGAAGCGCTGAAGGTGATAAGCAAGATCAAGCGGGTCGACGCGATACTCGTGAACCTCTTTGGAGGCATTGTTCGGACCAACCTTGTCGCGCAGGCGATACTGGACGCATACAAGAATAACCTGATAAATGTCCCGGTTTTTGCGAGGATTTCCGGGGCCGAGTCGGAAAAGGCAAGGGAAATGCTCAAGGGGAGCAGGGCGAAGCTCTATAACACGGTCGAGGAGGCAATACAGGCCGCAGTCGCGGCCGTAAACAGGTGATCATAATGGTAACAGTGGAAAGAACTTTCAACATCTTTGATATTCTTGTAGGCAGCAAGGGCGACAAGGACTTTGCCAAAAAGCCGGTGGTGATACAGGGCATAACCGGCAGCTACGGCTCGACGCACACTCGCCTGATGAAGTCGTACGGAACGAACATTGCCGCAGGGGTGACGCCGGGCAAGGGCGGCCAGGACTTTGAAGGCACGCCCGTGTACGACACGATGGCCGACGCGGTAAGGACCACGGGCGCGCAGATATCCGGGATGTTTGTCCCGGCGCCGTTCTTTTTGGAAGCAGCGATCGAAGCGCTTGACAGCGGCATCAAGCTGCTGGTTGCGATACCGGAGCACGTCCCGATCAGGGACTCGATTAAGGTTCTCGAGCATGCTCGGAAAAAGCGCGCAAAGATGATCGGACCAAATACTCCCGGCGTAATCGTGCCGGAAGTGATGAAGGTAGGAATAATGCCGGCCCAGCCGTTCAAGGCAGGAAGCACCGTCGTCTTTTCGCGCAGCGGAACTCTGATGTACGAGGTTTCCTACAATCTCTCAAACAAGGGCCACGGCCAGAGGCTGTGCCTTGGGATTGGAGGCGACCCTATAAACGGGACGAACCTCATCGAGGCGTTTGACCTTATAAGGAACCGGAGCGACGTCGACTCTGTCGTTGTCGTAGGCGAAATAGGCGGCGACGCAGAAGAGCAGCTGGCAGAGTACATCATACGGACGTCGTTTAGCAAACCGGTCATTGCCTACATTGCAGGAAGGGCGGCTCCAAAGGAAAAGAGGATGGGTCACGCCGGCGCAATAGTGTACGGCAACTATGGCTCTGCAGATTCAAAGATTGCCAACTACGCAAGGGCCAGCGTTCCAGTGGCAAAGCGGCCGGCAGAAGTGCCCGAGCTTTTGGCTAAGAAACTGAGAAGATGAGCACTTGCAAGATTACGCCTGTCGCGGGGATCTTTCCCGCAGTTTGAGCATGCCCCTGACAAGGTCACTGGCTACTTCTGGCGTCAGGTTGGCTGTCCGGAGAAAGTCCTCGTCAACGCCCGGGGACCGCAGCTTGGCAATGTCCCCGTGCATCTGGATAGATTGAGGTCTCTGCAATTTCTACTGACAATCTACTTTCCAGAAAAATACGCGGCACGTGTCGCCCGTCCTACAGACGGCCGCTCTGTGTACGCATGGGTATATATTAAAATTTGCCGCCATATCAAGACGGGCATTGTCGTCTGAACTACGCTTTTGCGACCGGTGCATGGCAAAAACACGGCACGAAATAATCGAGGATCCAGAAGTCATTTACACTTACAAACGCAAGCGGCTTTACCGGTGCAAGGAATGCGGCCACAAAAGCTACAGGCGGGGGCTGCGCCCAAGCGCAGAGTCGGTTTACTAAACATGGACGATTCGATTCCAAAGGCAATCATCAGGCTAAAGAACGAGTTTATGCGCGAGTATGATGGGCGGAGCCTGCTTTGCGAAATCGTGCCACTGTCGCAATCAAAAGACCTTTCAATCGGCGACGGCATGTTGCAGTCGCTGCACAGGTTCGCAGCGGCCAACCCGATCTACGTCAGGTCGTACGATTCGGAAATTTCCGGAGTTGCATGCAGAGTTTACGAAGGTGATATCAACAACTACTGGCTGAGCAGCAAAAAGCACGACACAAGCTACCAGCCCTTTTACCCGACCTGGATGCTATCAGCCTTTGCACTTGCCCACGGGGCAAAGTCGCTTGGCTTCGAGCAGCTGGTTGACGTGGGTTCCGGCGACGGCAGGATAGCATACTGCGGCAAGCTCCTCGGGATGGAGTCGCACGGCATAGAGATCGACCATGACCTTGTGCAGCTGCAAAACTCGATATCAGCTGCAACCGGAGTTAGGTACAGCGCGATAAGGGCTGACGCGACGCGCTTTGACTACCGTATCCTAAACCTGTCAAGGCCACTGTTCTTTATTTCCGGGCTTCCCGAGATGGGCGAGATGCTTGCAAACAGCGTCATAAAGCAGGTTCTCTCTAACGAGGCAATAAAGCACGAGGCCGGCTTCAACTTTATGGGGAGCCACGTCATGAAGGCACTCACAAGGGACAAGACTGGCTGGGGATGGGGCAGCGTCATTGCAAGCTATGATCTGGAGCTAACAGGCATGGTTACACTGCCGACGCTCTGGACCACTGATCAGGAAGTCGATACGGCGTACGTGTATACTCGATTCAGGCAGCCATAGACACTGATGGCTGCTCTGACACGGAAATGACAGGCGTTGGCTAGAGGTGCTTGCTGATGTCAAATACTTCGGCCGCGATCTGCTGGAACCACTTGAAATGGTTTGCAGTCGAGTATTTCTGGACCGAGTGGCTTATCTGGATGCGCTCTGACACCGGCGCGCCAAGCGCAGCGGCCACCGCATCAATTCCTTGTCCATAGGTGTGGAACTGGTATATTGCAAGAACAAACCTTGAATGGCTGCCAATGTCCGGGACCACCGGGATTATGCCTGCGCTCATTGCCTCGACAGTAGATATTCCAAAGGGCTCGCCGGGCAGCGGGTGGACATAGACTTTTGATCTGCACATCAGACCTACTAGCCTGTCGAACCTTGCGTTTGTTTCTAATCTGACAAAATCCTCAAGGCCGTAGTTCCTTACAACATGGTGCAGGTACTTGAAGTAGCCGGCGCCGCCTGGCGATATGTTGCCCACTATGTTCACGCAGCTGCCAAGCTCCTTTTGCTTGGATGAAAGCGCGAAGTCACCAGGATGGAGTTGTCCCTGGAATCAGAGGATAGGGACGCGTTCCTGAACGCGTCAACATCGACAGGCGGGTGGAGGACTTTCGAATCAACGCCAAACGTCTTGAAGAATGCCCTGCGGCTGAATTCCCAATTTGAAAGCACCGTGGAGTTTGCCATCATTTTCTCGTAAGCGCTTCTTGCCGGTTTAAAGTATACGTCGCGGCATTTAGAAGCCATGCTTGAGAGGCACATGTTTTGGAGGACGCCCGCGTAATCAGAGTCGCCGCAATCAATCAGATGACCAGCAATAGGGTAATCGCAGTATGTAATGACACTTTTTTTCGTAAAATACCTCCGAAAGAATGGCAGTATGTCACCTTGCGTGTTTGTCGTGACCCCGAGGCTGCTGCTCGATTGACTCTGAAACAAGCCAAGCGTGTGGTTCTTTTTGACGTAGCTATCCATGCTTGTGCCATAGGCGTCGCGTATTAACGCCATGTCGGGCTTTTCGACGATGGTAAGCTCGACGTCTATGCCCATCGAAGTAAGCGCTGTTATCGTCGCGACTGCAAGACGCTCGCCTCCGCCTCGAGCATTCAGGCTAGGGTGGATAACATTTACAATCAAGGCAGCAAGACAGGCGCGATCTGCAAATTAACCGCTGCCCAAGTTAGTTCTTGCACAAGATTGCAAAGAGTTGATGCTAAGAAACTTATCTAAGATCAGCAGTTCTGCTGCAATAAAACGTAATTTATATTGACCTTCCCGATCCCAAAGCAGCAGTTTGGCCGGAGACCTTCTGACGATGCTTTTGTGGCTTGCAGAGCTGACCGGCGCAAGCTTTTTGCTCTCGTACGGGGCAGAACACTTGTCAAGAAAGTACGGCGCAAAATTTGTGGGCCGCACTCTTTTGAGCGTCGCAACGACGCTTCCCGAGATCGCCATAGTCATTTACGCTGCGGCTGACGGGCTTTACGGGACCGCAATAGGCGCCGGTCTTGGCAGCAACCTTCTGATGATGACTTTGGGGTTGTCGATAATGCTTCTCATAGCCACAACGCGCCTGTCAAAGGCGCCGCTAAAGGGAGTGGACGTCACCGCGTTCAGGCTAGACAAGATATTCCTGCTGGCGACTGCAGTCATTAGCGCTGTGCTGTTCATAGACGGCTACAACTTTATCGACGGCTTTATCTTTACAGGCATGTTCGGCGCCTACCTTGCGATGGCGCTGCTGGAGATGAAGGCCGAGAACAAGGCGGCGAAAAAGAAGATAGAGAAAGAAATAGACGATCACCACAAGGTCGTCAAGGTCACCGAAAGCCTGTCGCAAAAAGGGCCGAGCAAAGAGATGTTAAAGGCCATGCTGGCTTTTG
>DATEUD010000062.1:0-14637 GCA_035283265.1 Nitrososphaera sp. | reverse complement strand
TCAGGATCATACACGCGACTTCAGTCGCAGACTTGATTATCTGCTCCTTGACCGCAAGCGGCTCTACGACATCCAGCTTGCTCATGTCGGCGATCTTGCCGTTCCTTGCGTCGACACCGGTCCATTTGCTGCCCTTGCTCTGCTTAGATCGCAGTTCAGTAAGCGTGTCTATCGGGTCCATCCCCGCGTTCTCTGCCAGAGACAGAGGGATTACTTCAAGGGCTTCTGCGAATTTCTCCGCCGCCAGCTGCTCCCTGCCAGAGAGTGTGCTTGCCCATTCTCTGATCTTTGACGCTGCGTAGGCCTCGGGAGCTCCTCCGCCGGCGACAATGGCCGGCTTTTCAAGGACATCCTTTGAAACCATCACCGCGTCGTGCACAGACCTTTCAGCCTCGTCTACAACCTTCTGCGAGCCGCCCCTTATCAGGATCGTCACAGACTTTGGATGTTTACATCCTTCGACGAACACCCACTTGTCAGTCTCTACCTTACGCTCTTCTACGAGCTCGGCAGCGCCAAGGTCTTTCGCTGTTAGGTCGTCAAGGTTGTTGACAACCCGGGCGCCGGTCGCGCGGGCCAGCTTGTTCATGTCTGACTCTTTAACTCTCCTTACTGCAAGGATGTTGGCCTTTGCAAGGTAGTGCTGCGCAATGTCGTCCATGCCCTTCTGGCACACCACGACATTTGCGCCGCCTGCAACGATCTTGTCGACCATCGACTTGAGCATCCTGTTCTCTTCTTCAAGGAACAGCTTCATCTGGTCTGGCGAGCTGATGTTTATCTTGGCGTCAAATTCCGTCTTTTCAATCTCCAGTGCCGAATTGATCAAGGCAATCTTGGCGTTCTCTATCCTCTTCGGCATGCCGCCATGGACGACTTCCTTGTCAAGCACGATGCCCTTGATCAGTCTCGTGTCGCGGATGCTACCGCCAGCCTTCTTTTCCACCTTGATATCGTCGATGTCAAGCCTGTAACCGTCGTCAGTCTTGTCTGCAACAGATGTGGCAGCGTTGACCACAATTTGTGCCAAGTCATCGGCTTCCTTTGACACCATCTTTGTCTGCATCGACGTCTTGGCTATTCTTATCAATTCCACCTTTTCGTTGCCCACAATCTTTTGCGCGATGCTATTGAGAACTTCGATGGCCTTCGTCGCGCTCTTCCTATACCCGTCGACAATGATTGTCGGATGCACGTCCTTGTTTATCAGCTCTTCAGCCTTTTCAATGAGCGCGCCCGCAAGTACCACCACGGAGGTCGTGCCGTCGCCGACTTCGTTGTCGGTTGCCTTGCTGATCTCGACCATCATCTTTGCCGCCGGGTGCTGAACGTCGATCTCTTTCAGAATTGTAGCGCCATCATTTGTGATCGTCACATCGCCAAGCGTGTCGACAAGCATCTTGTCCATGCCCCTTGGTCCTAGAGAACTCCTGACTATCTCGGCTATCAGCTTCGCAGCAGTGATGTTGTTCTTTTGAGCGTCGCGACCCTTTGTCTGCGATGCTCCTTCCTTCAAGATTAATACTGGAACGCCTCCAGCTGATCCCTGTTGTATTGACATTTTCTCATATTCCTCCTAAAATTGTAAATTTAATGGGCTTGTACGGGATATTTTAAATTTGCTGCAAGGTTGTTATACTATTTCGTGAGCCTGATGCGAGCAATCCCGTTGAGGTACTGGATATACTTTACCACGGGGCTGACGGCCGTGTCAGGAAGCTTTGCCGACATCTCGTATTTTCTAGAGCCACGCGCCACTATCCTCACCTGGCGGCTGTTGGCGTCATAGCTTGCGCTAATGTCCGAGGGGTCTGACACCCCGCGAATCTCGGCAATGATTTCGTAATAGTCGGGACCTTCTATCACCTCTGGTGTTGCGGGCGCTACGTCCTCGATCCTTGGCCGGGCCCTTCTCATCATGGGGTTCCTGAACATGGGTTTGGCCCCTCCGCCACCGGCAGCGATGCCCTCTTTATACTTCATAGAATCGGGGAGGGCCCTCCACGCAAGCCCGGTTGCGGCACCTGCTGCAAAGCCGCCGATGTGGGCAAAGTATGCAACTCCCGCTTCGCCTGCGGGGCCAAGCTGGCCTATCAAGGCCAAGATCACCTGCAAGACGAACCAGAAAGGGATGTAAATGAGCACAGGTATGCGAACCGTATAGAGGAAGAACGCCATTATCACCGTAAAGATCTTGGCTCTCGGGTACATGACCAGGTACGCCCCTAATATGCCAGAAATGGCTCCAGATGCCCCGACGGCTGGAATGCCATCTTCTCCAGTGGAAACAGCGTAGGCGCTATGAGCGAGGGCCGCGACCGCTCCCCACCCGATGTATATGAGAACGTACTTTATCCTACCAAATCTGTCCTCTATGTTGTCACCAAACACGAACAAAAAGATCATATTGCCAATGATGTGGACGATGCCACCATGCATAAACATCGACGTTAGAATGGTGGGCGCGCTTGCGGGAAAATCATTGAATATCTTGTTAGGCACCGCGCCGTAGGTCAGGAACATGTCTTCGACTGCGCGCTGGTCTGAAAAAAAACCCGTGTATGATGCCTGCCAGATGAAAACGATCACGTTTATTGCAATCATGCCGTAGTTCAGGTACGGCCTGCCATGCATCCGCTGTGTGTCATCATGGAGTGGAAACATGCTGCCCCGGTCTACCTGTAGAGCGTACTGACAAGAAATAAGTCTTTGTGCTACTTGAAGCCAAAGGGGTTCACGTTCGGCATGTCGTCCCCGCCCTTCTCACTGTGGGCCTTTTTCATATGGCGCTTCATCCTCTCCTTGTCATCAAAGGTCATGTTGCAATGCTGGCACTTCCACACCTTCTGTTCGTTGGCTTTTTTCCCAAAGAGCCCCATCGGGTTTTTCATCACCTAACTGGTTGATTAAAGTTGCGTTCAGCCAATAATGCAGAATGTTGGCATGCTCCTATACCAGACGAATTTCATAAATGAATCAATAGGGACATTGCTGAGGTAGAATCACATTTGCAAGCTTTGCTCACGCTAGCTGACCGCAAGTCGTCGTGGAACCTCCTGCCGCTGAACGCAAGCTCGACCGGCCTTTCTACTATAATTCCAATTTAGATGCTGGCACTCGGGGGCCAAGTCAGGGAGGTTGCAGCCGCCATGTTCCTGTCAAACCTGGCTGTGACGCCTAGTTAAGGCGTCACGATTGCGCTTGTAATGACGTTCCTTGGAGCTTTGTTTGCGCTGGTGAGCAAGTACTTCCGCAAGGAAGTCGTGATAAAAGCTGCTGCCAGACTATTCCATAACTATCATCGTCAGGGTCGACT
The DNA here is from genome assembly GCA_035283265.1 of Nitrososphaera sp. GTDB lineage: Archaea > Thermoproteota > Nitrososphaeria > Nitrososphaerales > Nitrososphaeraceae > Nitrososphaera. The sequence goes on along the minus strand of DATEUD010000062.1, from coordinate 11,321 downwards.
TTACGCCATTGAGCTTTCGGAGCTTCCACGTAATAGTTTCCTTCACTTTTTCCATCGTGTCTGCTTCAACCTGCGCCACGATGTCGTAAACGCCGTAAACCTGATACACTTCCTTGACGCTGTCAAGCTTTTTCAGATCATTAACAAGAGTATCCTCGCTTCCAAGTTCAGCATTCATGAGAACAAAAGCTTTTGGCACACTATTGAATGAAGTCCGATGTATAAAAACGTGATCTACACTTCGTGCTTCAGCTTGCCTTCATCAAACGGCGCAGCCTTTTCCCACTGGTGATTGAAAAGATCGGCGCACCACTCAAGGAATTTATTGTCTTCGCCGTAGAACATCGTGTTCAGGTCCGGCTCGCCTTTCATGTTGGGAAAGAGTACGCAGCCCTGCTTTTCGTTGAAAATCGTCATCACGTTAACTTCCGGCAGCATCCTGCGCTCGACAAGCCCCTTACTGATGAAATTGCGCCAGCCGACCTTTTGCAACAGCTGTATTCTACCCTTTGGCACGACCGCGTTGCTCGCAAAGATGTAGGAAAATTTCACGCCACTCTCCACCCTGCTGCTGAGTGTCTCGATAAGGTCAAGAGGCACCTGTGCCATTATCTCTCTGATGTACTTCTCTGATTCAGAATAGAGGTTCTTCCAGCGCTGCAGGATCGCCATTACGCCGTGCACTATTTCGCAGCTCTGAAACGCGCCCATCCTCTGGATAAATTTTGGCGGGAGGTTGCCGAGGCTGTGGTCGAGAAAAAAGTCCCTGTTGCGATACAAAAAGTCGTAGCTCGGGATTATCGTAACTATCGTCCTGCCGTAGGCAGTCAGCACCAGCTCGCCCTCCTTGTCCTTTGCGACAAGTCCCGAGTCGATAAGGCGTGTCATGTTCCGGTGGACCTCCTGCATCGTGGCCTCTAGCTCTGAAGCAAGATGGGACAGCCTGTAATTCTTTTGGCTTAGTCTTGTCAGCATCGAGAGGCGGAGGCCGCCGGCGAGTTCGAAGAATAAGGACCCAACCCCATCGGTGGGCTGCTGATCGGCCATCCGGGCTTTTACACACGACACGGGTTTAAAAACGTGTCAAGCATGACGGAGAGGTAATACAAGAGCAAGAATTATAATTTGGGTAAACCCACTGTTTGGCTGTCATGGGAGACAAGAAAACTATTTCTGCGCTGGTAAGCGGCGGCGAAGCCAATGCAGGGCCGCCTCTGGGTCCTGCGCTGGGTCCGATGGGCGTAAACGTATTGCAGGTTGTAAATACCATTAATGAAAAGACCAAAGACTTTCCCGGCATGAAGGTGCCAGTCAAGGTCGAGGTCGACGCTGAAACCAAGAAATTCACTGTCGAAGTGGGCATCCCGCCTACGGCTGCCCTTGTATGCAAGGAAGCAGGGATACCAAAGGGTTCTGGAACAGCTGGCACGAACTATGTCGGCGACCTGACAATGGCATCTGCAGTAAAGATAGCAAATATGAAGATCGACGGCTCGTACGCCAAGGACGTCAGGGGCGCTGTAAAGGAAGTCATCGGCTCGTGCGTAAGTATGGGGGTCAAGGTCGAAGGCAAGCCTGCCAAGGAGGTCTTTGCAGACATAGTGGCTGGCAAGTATGACGACCACTTCAAGTAATTTTCAGCAACGAAATCGTAATAACCGAGAATAAACCTCTATAACAATAGCACATTCCATGCTTCGCAGCCTTTTTTGTCTTGCCCTGCTGTTTCTGATAGCCGCCTCCTTATTGGTGCCGGCGTATTCCCTGCAGGTCAGGGAATCCGGCACGCTTACTGGATTCAAGTCGCTGCCGCCTTTGCAGGGCGCCGACATGGTTACTATCAACGGCCTAGCAGTCGACAGCAACTTGATAAAGACGGACTTTGGCGCTATCGACCTTGGCGAAATGAAATACAACAGCAACGCCGGCAGGACGCTTGTCTACGGCTCTGGCCACGTCGCGGCTCTGGGAAGGAACACACATGTCGTGGGCCTAGGGGGGTCGATGGAGAACGGCCAGCCGTTCCTGGGCGTGGCAGTGTCCGAGTCTCCACTCCCGTCTCACCTGGGCTTTTCATACGGGGCCGACTCGCCACTCCAGTTTGACTTTAATGACGAACAGGTAGACAATCCCGGGAGACTCTCAGGCTCTTCGATAATAGGTTCGGACAAGGTCGCCGACAGGTACAACATTACCGGCGATGGCGTGACGGTGGCCATAGTGGACACGGGAACCGACTTCTCCAACCCTGACATGATGCACGCTTTGGCAAGGGACGATAAAGGCGTTCCAATAATGCTGGACGCTGACGGGCAGGGTATAGTGCTGACGAGGGCGACATACATTGCGAAGATAGACGAACGGTCGGGCAAGGTAGTGGATGCCGGCTACACTCCAAAATCCGAACTGCCTGAAAATATGACTTCGTACGTCTATGTAAACAACACGGGAACCGTCTTTCTTAGGACATCGCACGGCGAGATACCAGTCTACAACACGATTTATCCCTTCTTTGGCACTCCTATTCTTAATGCAACTGCTAGGGTTGACTGGATAATAGGACACAGTTCGAGCGATTATATCCGATCTGCAAGTGGGGTCTACCGCTTTGGGGTGATTTATCAGCTCCAGCAGCAATTCGGGACCATAACATTTGCTCTTGTTCCAGTGCTCGTGGTGGACAGCAAGGAGCCTGGCGTATATGACACTGTTATACCCGACATGTATTCGGCTTGGTACTTTTACGTTACCAATGAGCTTGCCCGGCTGGTGTCAACAGGAGACGAAATCGAGCATCTTATCCCAGAACCTGCATTTGATTTTACTGACGATGTCCCGATAATGCTTGGCGAGGGCAACGAGTTTCTGACATACGACTACAACAAGGACGGTTTTCCGGACTATACTGCTGGGACAGTCGGCGCAAGAGTAGTCGATCTCTGGCAGGTTACAAGCAACAAGACGAAGCCGATATTAGGAGAAGCGACCGGCTACGGTGGAGTCGTAGTTGCAGACCTGCTCGAACCGCTTGATCCTGCTGGCGACTACTTCGGTGTAATGTATGATTTACAGGGTCATGGCAGCAGCACAGCCGCTACAGTGGCATCAGCGGGCGTGCAGCAGTACGACATTTATGCCAACGGGACAAAATATTCTCTGGCCGGAATTGCCCCCGGCGCAAAGATAATCCCTGTCAAAGCACTTTGGGCTGGCGACTCCCTGTATGGATGGCTATATGCGTCTGGCTTCGACCTTGGTGAGGACGGCATCTGGCGCTACAACGGCGATCACAAGGCCCACATTATCAACAACAGCTGGGGCGTCGCGTCATTTCCACTCCTGCAGTATGGGCCAGGGTACGACATGCTATCAGTGATCTCTTCACTGCTTGTGATACCCGGCATGCTTGCAGACGATTATCCGGGCACTTTATTCGTAAACAGCATCGGGAACAACGGCCTTGGATACGGAACTGTTGGCATTCCCAATTCCTCTCCCTTGGCAATCTCTGTCGGAGCTACCACCAACAACGTGCATGTTGGCTACAATGGATTCCAGAACATCACGCGGTTTGGCAACACGATAACATACTTTGATGAAGTGGCAGACTTTTCAAGCAGGGGGCCGGGGCTGTTCGGCGACCCAAAGCCAGAGCTGATGGCCGTAGGGTCATATGCCTTCACTCCAACGATTGTGAACCTGAAAAACCTTGCAACAACACCTGACGACCCCAACAACGACGGCGCATTTGCGCTTTTCGGAGGCACCAGCATGGCCGCGCCAATGGTCGCCGGGGCAGGCGCTCTCGTGATTGAAGACATGCAGGCACAGGGCAAGGAAATCGACCCGCTTGAAGTCAGAACAATATTGATGTCTTCGGCCGTCGATCTGAAGAACGATCCATTCGTTCAAGGTTCTGGCAGAGTCGACGCGCTAGCAGCAGTTGACCTTGCAGAAGGTGCGTCGGGCAAGCTCTTGGCCTACACGAAAGACACCATTCCAACCGTTCTGCGTACGATGTCCGGGGCGGTCTACGCGTACAATGAGACGCTTGGAATAATCGAGGGCGGGCAGGAAATCACGGATAAACTTGGTGCAAAGTTCATAGATACAAGGTGGTTTGCCGGCTACATCGAGCAGGATGATTCGGCTTCTACAGAAATTGTGCTAGAAAACCCGTCTCCAAAAGAGATTCAAGTCGAGGTCTCTAGTGTGATAGAAAAGCTTGTGGCGAGGCATGAAATGCACAACACCACACGCCTGTTTGAAACCGATCCGGTGCATAACTCGACAGAATTTGGCTATGTACCGAACTATTACGATATACGTGCGATCGGAAGCATTCCTAGCGACGCAGATCTAATGGTCGCAAGGGCTACTTTTCCATTTGAAAGCTTTATGAACAGCACAGAGCTCTATGCCGACTCCCTTCGCATTGCCTCACTTTACGCTTACGACTGGGTTGACAGCGACGAGGACGGCAAAGTATCGTATAGTGAAACTTCCATGATAAACAGGGGCGGCTCGTGGGGCACTGTACAAGAGCTCAGAATTTCGGACCCGATTGAAAAATTCAAAAACACACCCCTAATAGGGGTTTATCCCGTTCCGACAGTGTTTTCATTCTGGCAGGGCGACAGACAAATAAACTCGACTGCAATGAACTACACTCTAACGATCGAATTCTACAAGCGGCAACCAAATCCTGCCATCAAACTTGACGGCGCGACTGATGACAAAGTTTTGCTGGCGCTTGCTCCAAAGCACAGCGAAACAGTCAAGGCGACTATAAAGACCACCGAAGAAACACTGCCGGGCGTATACTATGGCTTGATAACGATTGACCCTGTAGTGAAGAGCAGTAAGAACCATCCTGTGCTAATGCCTGTGAGCTATGTGGTTACGACAAAGCCAGTGCCAAAGGACGTGCCGGTGTTACTCGTCCCAAACAAAAAGACAAGCGAGCAGGATCTCGGTCTGCGGCCAAACGGTTACGTTGGCGGTCTCTTTGACATGACTTCAAGGTACGCCGCGGGAGACTGGCGATCATACTATTTCACAGTCAAAGACAGTACGATAACCTCGATGACCTTAAAGATATCGTGGCCCCACAATTCTACCAGCATTAATGCAATGGCCTTTGGCCCTGACGGCAAGATAGTTTCATCAAGTGTGCCTGCTGGCGTGTTTGAGACATTTGCTGGGTGGCCAAGCAACGATTGGCTTGGAACGACACCCTTCAGCGAGGGAGGCGCATTCTACTTTAGCCAGAATGCCGGCGAAAACTCGACCATTATCCACGTCCCAGTGAACCGGACCGGCGTTTACTCACTCCTCTTGCACAACACCGTATTCCATGGAAACAGTCTGTATGAGCCCCTGCAGATAGAGGCAAAGTTTACAACCCTTCTGCCCGACAATTCTGCTCCTGTAATTCTTGTCGACCTGCCCAGGTACATAGACAGTAGAGAGCACAAGATCCCTGTCACAATAACAGATGATAACCTCGCTAATTTGCAATACATGATCGATGTGGACGAACCCGTTGATCCCGAAATTAAGGGCAACGAATTCGACTTGGTGATTGATGGAAATAAGCTCACAGAGGGCATACACATGCTGCGTGTGGACTCGACGGACTCAGTTGGTCATTCTACCTCGTTTGTGTCTGAATTTGAGGTTGACAAGACGCCTCCATCAGTGGATGTCCTTGTGCAGGATTGGCGTGGTGTGCAAAGGCCGGCAGACAGAATCTGGTTTTCAAGCGACCTAGTCCTTTCGTGGAATGTCACCGATAGAAATGGGGTGGCAAGGCCAATGAAGGTTACAATGCCAAATGGCACAACCTCTTCACTTGAAGCATCTGCATCTGCTGCAATAAACTCTACTGCGTTGCAAGAGGGCTCTTATGAATTCTTGATAACTGCGCAGGACATACCCGGCAATAGTGTAACGCGCAACATTTGGCTGGAGGTCGACAGGACACCGCCTGCCTTATCGCTTTCTCTGGCAGAGGACGTGAACACCCAAGACTTGAGGGGCTTGGCTAAGCTAATGCTGGGAGCAAAAGATCCGAATATCCAAAGCATGACCCTTCAAGTGGGCGACAGGAAGAGCCTGAACGTCACCGGGATGCATGAATACGAGCTTGACACGACAGAGCTTCCTGACGGAAAGTACGAGCTAAAGCTCGTCGTGATAGACAAAGCTGGCAACGAAGGAGCAATCAGCACCCCGATAACTGTGGCTAACAATGCGCCCCAAATCATGTTGACGATCATTATCTGCCTTGCAGCCGGCGGCGGGATTGCAAGCGTGGCGTGGTTCGTTTTCGCAAGGCGCCGGGGCTAAGGGAGGCGGCCAACCAATAAATTTTAAATAGTAAACAACTCATTTTTACAGTGTGAGTGAGGACAAGAAAACGACAAGCATGCACGCGGCCAGCAACAACCTGATCGAACTCGGAGAAAAGAACTTTGACGATGTGGTAGGGAGCAGCAAGCCGGTCCTGGTGGACTTTTGGGCAACGTGGTGCGGCCCATGCCAGTTCATGCTTCCCATTTTTGACAAGCTGGCCAAGAAATACGGCAGCAAGGTGACATTTGGTAGGCTGAACGTGGACGACAACCAGGGAGTTGCGATGCGGTACGACGTCTACGCCATCCCGACGTTCATCGTGTTCATGAACGGAAAAGCCATCGACAGGGCGGTCGGCGCAGTTGGCGAAAAGGGCCTCGAGGGTCTGCTACAAAAGTACCAGTGATCAAAGGTACCCAAACGTCGGGTCGCTCTTTCTTTTCATAGCAACAAGCATGTTCAGGATTTCCTTTTCCTTTTCATTCAGCCGGTAGATGAACCGCTCTAACAGTTGCTTGGCCTGTCTGCTGTTGATGTCGGTGTAAAATACGTCGCCCTCGTTTATCTGCCGGCCGATCGTAGGCTCTTTTATCGACACCGCTATCTGCATGCCTACTGTCGCTTCCTCGATAGATTTTCCGCTATCTTGGATCTGGTGCACGATACCCACCTTCTTGCCCTCTTGGTTGACGACCTGCACTTTTTGCTTCAGCTTGCCAACCTGGATCTCTGCGCCAAAGACGGCAGGGTCGTTGCGCCTGAAAACAAACCCCTTCAGGAACTGGAATTTGCATACCGGCGGCAGCTCGTTGAACAGTATGGACTCTTCATGCTCGCGCTGGTACGCCACCCAGTCCGTGTAGCCCCTGACAAGATTGTAAATTATCTGCTCATTAAAGATCTTGATTTCGCGGTCCTGCGACTCTTTTTGCGCATCGTCCAGCACCTTGACGCTAAAGCCCAAAACCACGCCAAGATACCTGTCGTTTTCCTTTACTGCAGCGGCTTCGACAACGTCCCTCCTCGTGATGTTGCCAATATCTGCCATCCTGATAGGCACGTTTGCCTTTTTCAGCAGTTCGGTTATAGCCTCAAGCGAGCCTATCGTGTCGCATTTCAGTATGACGCCGGTCGTCTCGGTGTTGCCCACGATCGCGTTCTTGACCTCAGATTCAATAAGCGACTTTAACCGCTCCAGCTCCTCTTTGCCCTTTTTCTGGTCGTAAACATAAAGTGGGCTTCCCGCCAGCACACCTTCAAGCTCGGGCGACATTATCTTCAAACCCGCGGCGGCAATCACTTCGCTTACCGGCTTGAACTTGTCGCGAGGGTCGCGCATTTCATCAAGCGGCTTTGGAAGCAGGAGAGCCTTTACCTTGGTGGCAACTGCACCGTCGCGCTTGCCGACGACGATGCTGTCGCCTTGGTGCAGCGTGCCGTCAAGCAATATGACGTTTGCCGACGGCCCGAGGCCCGTTTCCTCGTTGACTTCAAGCACGATGCCCCTTGCCGGTCCCTCGGCGTGCCGCTCGAGCCTCTTTGCCAGGTACTGCTGCGCCAGGCCCACCATCACCGCTAGGAGCTCCGGTATGCCGACGCCTGACCTTGCGCTGACCGGCACAATCGCCACTTCTTTTGTAAAGTCCTTGACGCGCCAGAACGCTTCAGAGGGGAAGCCTAGCCTTGAGAGCGTGCCGACGACGGTGTATATCTTTTCGTCAAGGAGCGTCTGGACGCTCATTTCCTGCTTTTTCACGTCTTCGGAAATGAACCTGCCGTAGCCGCGCCACCCGGCGGCCATGTCGACCTTGTTGAGCGCGATCACAAACGGCACTTTGCGCTTTTTCAAAATGTCGACGCTTTCAATCGTCTGGGCTTCAAAGCCCTTGTTCACGTCTACGACAATGATGGCAATGTCTGCGGCCGAGCCCCCGCGCACGCGCAAATTAGCAAAAACTTCGTGCCCCGGCGTGTCGATGATGAGCAGCCCAGGTATAGGAGTTTCTGCTTTTGCAAGTTTTGCATACAGCGGCCCGGTTATCTCCTTGATGGTTTCAACCGGGAAAAAGCTGGCGCCAATGTGCTGCGTGATGCCTCCGACTTCGCGGGCCTGGACCGCGGTGCCGCGAATCTTGTCCAGTAGGGAAGTCTTGCCCGAGTCTACGTGACCTAGAACAACTACGACTGGCTGGCGAAGTTCCACGTGTCAACCAAAAATTACTCGCGACTCTTTTATGAAGCTTTCAGGAGAGTCCGAGGCGTGGATGATGTTGTCTGTAACGCCGAGGCCAAAGTCGCCCCTTATGGTGCCCGGGGACGCCTCAAACGACTTGGTCGCTCCTATCATGAACCTCACGGTGTTGACCGCGTTGTTGCCCTCGAGTATGCACGCGACTACCATGCCAGAGCTAATGAACGACACGAGCTCGCCAAAGAACGGCTTGTCCTTGTGCACGGAATAAAACTCTTGCGCCTTTGCCTTGGTGAAATTGTACGATTTCAGGTTCTTTATCTGGAAGCCCTTTTCTTCAAACCTTGCCAGTATCTTGCCTGCCAGCTGGCGCCTGAAACCGTCCGGCTTTACCATAATCAGGGTTTGCTCGACTGCCATTTTTCATCTACTGCTTTTTCACGCGCAGGCCGCCCTTTGCATAGCGTGCCGTCCACTTTAGTTTTCTCGGGTCGCGGCGAAGCACGCGCAGGTTCTTTTTGCACTTGCTCGAGCACGTCCACTGCACCTGGCCATCGTTTCTTACAAGCATAATTCCGTGGCCGGTGGTGATGTGCTTTCCGCAGAAGGAGCAATTGCGTAATGATGTCGCTGCTTTGCTCATTCAATATCACCTGATCTTGCGGGCTTCGCGCTCAGTTTCCCTCAACATCAGCACATCGTTCATCCTGACAGAGCCCTTGACGTTCCTTGTGAGGATGCGGCCCCTGTCCTTGCCTTCAAGAACTTTAACGCGAACCTGTATGACTTCGCCGGCAATACCTGTCCTGCCTACTATCTGAATCACTTCAGCAGGAACGACCTTTTCTTCAGCTGCCTTGCTCATCTGTCAGCCACCGTCTACTCTTTCTTGGCCGCGACCTTTAGACTGCTGATAGAAGTGATGACCTGCTCCACAATGTGCTGCGCTTCGCCAGCATCAATGATCGTGGCAGCTGCCGAGCCTACGTCAATTCCAATCGACATTCCCAGCTGCTGCTTGCTTGGGACAAAGATGAACGGCACGTTCCTTTCCTCACAGAGGATCGGCAGGTGTGCCACCACTTCTGGCGGCTCGACGTCCTCGGCAATCACGACAAGCTTTGATATGCCGCGCTCGATAGCCTTTGTGGTCTCGTTGGTGCCCTTGCGGACCTTGCCGCTCTGCTTTGCTACGCGCACTGCCTCGTAAACTGCATTTACCAGATCTTTAGAAATCTCAAACTTTACGTAATATGGCTTACTCATTTTTGGTATCACCCATCGGGATCATCTTTCTCTTCTGTAGAATAGTAGGCGTATTAAAAACGTTGGCCATGGTTGGCAGTGTAGAAATCATCACCAATAACAGGAGGTTTGTCACACGATGCATGTTATAGGCGATGCATCTGAAGGTCAGCTCCCTGTTCTGCGTCCTGACCAGCCTTGATGTAATATGCTCTCCAAACAGTCGCTTTATCACAGACATTATGGTCTCGTCCTTGTTCCTTTGATTGTACACCGGTTTTAGATAACCACGTTTCAGCTGTTTTCGGTATTTGCCATGAGTTCGCCATACAGGTACATCCTGATACCGTGGTGGTATGATACTGAAGGCATGAAGACGCTCCCTGACAAGCACGTGGACGTGGTTCTCCTCGCTATCATAGCCTTTGTCAGTCAAGCCACGACTATCGACAACGGCATGATGTCTGACGTCCTTTCCACCAGCGGTTTGAAGTCTACATTATCATGTCTAGCAGGTGCGCGCCTTATCTTTATGGTACAGATGACCTGTTTCAGAACATCTGCTCCTAACGACAGTTTGACGTATTTCCTCCTCAATTCTGCTCTTTCAGTGTAGTACTGCGATGCATGCGGTGAGTTGGCTTGAATCCAGAAGAATCAGTACCAAGGAATATCTGTCTGACCTCGGTAAGCAGTATGAAAGTTTCGATTATCCTTTCCAGCAGGGTTCCGTTGATTCTATCGGTGAATTTCTGCAGCGTGGAGAAATGAGGTATTTTTGATAGTTGCAGGAACATCCTCAGGTAGTGAGCTTCCACCAACCAGTCTGCAAACATGCGGTAACTCTTGCCCTCGTACTGGCGTATGGCGAGCAGCACGACGTGCTGCCATACCGTGAAGATGTGGTTGCTCTTTCTATTGAAGAATAACGGTATTCTGGCGTGTCTCAGGATGCGTAACATGGTCCTGGCCATCCTGACGTACCTTGATTCTTTCATCAGGGTTGTAGTAGGACGCCCCCAGAAAGCTTGTTCTATAGAATCTCATGGACTAGCTGGTAAAGAACGGTTGATTTCGACAGAGCCGCCATGGTTACATCTTGGAATTGACAAGCCTGCGGTACTCGTCCACTTTAGAGTCCAGAAGCGATTTGTCGGTCGACTCGCCGTACATCCTGATAAGGGGCTCTGTCCCGCTCGGCCTCACCATGACCCAGGTATCTTCGTCTATCCATATCTTGGCCCCGTCCAATGTCTCCACTTTCTTCGGGCTTCCATGGTCCATGAACGCCTTGACAATCCTGTCGACGACTTCTCTAGAAGGGCACGCAAACTTGCTCTTGTGCTGGAACGTGTGCGGCAGCTGCGCGATGTGCTTCGAAAACGGCCTGCCTGATGCGGCCAGCATGTCGAGCACGAGCGCGGTGGCCATCACGCCGTCCCTCACTTCGTTCAGCGCGCCGTACATGAACCCGCCGTTTTCCTCCAGCCCGAGCGGGCACCTGCGCCTTACCATTTCCCTTGACACT
>DATEUD010000061.1:0-2903 GCA_035283265.1 Nitrososphaera sp. | reverse complement strand
GCCTCTGGATTTCCTTGTCAAAACAAGCCGGGCATAGCAGCACTGAATTGAACTCTATCAGGCTTACCGATAGCTTGTTGCAGTTCTTGCAGCTTCCCATTGCCCTTTCTCCCAAGTATGCCAGCGACAACTCGTATTTGTGAATTATTATGTCTTTGGTTTTAAATGCGCTCGGGGTGGCAGTGTATCATCTCTTGATACTTTGTCTGTAGTAAAGACATACAGACTCCCACGTATATTGCTGGGAGCGCTCAGGAAGCATAGCGGGAATGTCGCAATTAGTACTATACATTCAGATGAAGGTTTCTGCAATGACCAACGTAGGAACCCCCTTCTTCCTGTTCTATCTGCCAAAGTCCTAATAAATCACAATGATATTGTCGGCATTGTTGTTCACCCTTTCCCGAATTGTAACGACCGGGATCGTTGCGATCGCGGCGCTGTTCCGCCTGATTAAGTTTCTGGGCTAAGCTTCTGCGGCCGCAGCCGCACTATTGCAAGGTAAATGAGCGAAGCCGCTGCAAGACTCGGGATCGTCGCCCCTATTGCAGGCAGTTGAGGTATGTAGATCGGGGACAACGGTGACAGGATATAATTTATCGCGGCTCCAAGGGCCCACGCGATTATCGCAGGCGCTGCAATACCCAACTTATTCTGCCGCAAGTAGAACATCTGTTCCGTGTATTTCCGTTTCTTCACCACGTAATAGTCGGTGAGCACCACACCAAAGAGCGGCACGAATATTGCGCCTATCAGGAGCAGGAACACTTCGTACTGCTGGATCGAGACAACCATTGCAAGTATGGCGCTGAGCGTGGTGAACCCGACTATCAGGTGCTTTTGGCTTATCTTTGAAAATATGTCCTGCGCCGACACCGCCGCCGAGTAGACGTCTGCAAAGGCGTTGTCGGCCTCGTCCACTACCAGGAGCAGCATTAAGAATCCAAAGAACATGGCCTGTATGGCGACTATTATTGCAATGACGTCAGAGGTCCCAAGCAACACGCCGCCAAAGTAGAATAGGATGTTTGTCATCGTAAACCCAATGAAGGTCCCCCACAGCGCGCTCCTGCTTTTCTTCGCAAACCTGTTGTAGTCGGCCACGAGCGGCAACCAGGAAATTGGCATCGCTATCACTAAGTCAAGCGCGGAAAAGAATGACATACCTTCTCCCGGCGACGAAATGAGCGCCGCCACGTCTGCAGAGCTGATGAGATTTATGATGATTATTGCAGAGGTGCCGTACGCTATCCACACTGCAAACTTGCCAATCCACTTCCTTACGACGTTGAGTGGCCCGGTGATTCCGAGCAGCGCCACGAGCGCGCCAAATATCGCGGCCCAGAAATAGTATGGCACCATGCTTCCGGCAAGCATTTCCGCGGCCCTTGCCATTATCATGATCTCAAACGTCGTCCACCCGACGAGTTGCATGATATTCAGTATCGCAGGCAGGTACGAGCCCCGGATGCCAAACGAAGGCCTCATGGTGATAAGCGAAGGTATCCCGTGATCGCTCCCTATCTTTCCGGCAAGGGCTAGAAGAATGGAACCAGCAGCCGACCCGACAATTATGGCGAGGATCGCGTCGATAAAACTTGCAGCCGAGAGGAGCGAGCCGGCTGAAAATACGAGCAGCCCGACGCCGAGGCTTGACCATAGGATAAAGTAGTCGAGGCCGCCAAGCGTCCTGTGCTTGTCCTGCACCGGCTTGACACCCCACTCTGGCGCGTTGAATAATGCCAAACTCTAGTGATTACAGGAGCTCATGTTAATAATCTATTTACTTGCGCAATCGGCAAAAACCTGAGGTGCCAAAGCACAAAGTTAGCTAGCTTGTATGTCTAAAATAGCTTGCCCTTTAGATTAATCGAGCACTCTGCGATGTGCAGGCATGCAGGCGATAACAAAGGAAATTGAAGAGGCGCGATCAGTGTTCTGTGAAACTCATAACAAGTATTGCGAGTTCGTCTTGGGCAACCAAAAGTGTGCGTGTTGCAGCAAGCGCGTCTGCCTCTGCAACTACGTTCTATAATCAGATAGACTGGATAGGTCCCGGACGCGCTGAAAAACCCACTTTTTTCTAGCAACGGTAATTCCAGCTTGTGAAAGATGCAAGCTGGTTAGCGTGTTAAACTCTAGAATCTCGCCCCAGGCGGTGGCTAGTGTCCTAAGTGCCTTAGTCAACCGTTCAAGTATAGAATCGATGTTTTCGGTTCCGCTTGAGATTTTCTCAAAAGCAACCCCTGAAGCAGTTCCGCTTGCCCCATAGCGCTTCACCGCAGCGTTTCGCGAGTCATGACATCTCGTGAATTTGGCATGTGAAGCTAACGCCTTCAATGTACGTCTTTTTTTGTCTATGAGTCATGGTTAACAGCTTGCTTAAATCACTGCTCAGACAAATATCGTAGTTCTGTTGGACATATTGCTTGTAGGTTACAAGTGTTCGCCTGGTGTCCAATTCCTTCTTTAGATGGCTGTTAAAGTTTTCCCATTGTATTGTTTCCCAAAGCGCGACCTTTTGCAGCTTTAGGCCGCAGTCCAGCGCCTTTACGTCGGCCGTCGCACTTGTCTAGAAAGTGCTCCGGCCGGGATTTGAACCCGGGATCTGCGACTTGAAAGGCCACAATGCTTGACCGGACTGTGCAATCGTTTTGCTATGGTACGATTACTACACCACCGGAGCCACTAGGATGATGTATAAATCACAATAAAATAGTTTACGGCCAGATGAATATGATCTTATTTCATTATTAATTAAATTCAAGACGATGGAGATTTACAATGAGTTGGTTCAATGATTTAACAAACAAGAAAATTCAGAAATGAGCACCAATATCACACAAGGTTTTATTATAGGTTTGTGATGATTGTTAATAATGACTGAAATGATTTACAGAATT
>DATEUD010000060.1:0-6210 GCA_035283265.1 Nitrososphaera sp. | reverse complement strand
CGTGGAGCGGCCAGAAGGGGAGGGTCGAGTCGTTCCTTCGGCCAAAGGCAGGCAAGGACCTCTCGCCGCTTGAAGAGCTGGTGGGCGAAAAGGTGACGCCGGAAAACACGTCGTTCTACATTTGCGGTTGGCAGGGGACGGTGGACGGCGCGCTGGACTTTTTGATCCCAAAGGGCTTTGTCACCGAGCGCAGCAAGCGCAAGGACGGAAGCTACGACATAAAGTTCGAGTCGTACGGCTAGTTTTTTAAAGCCTTATATTTTCGTCAAATGAGGTTAGAACGATGAAGTTTGAATTTGAAGAGTTTGCGACCGTGGAGGACGTTTTTCTCTACCTTGTCTCCGTCGCGCCATACATGAAGCAGGTGATGCCAATTAGCTCGTACAAGGGCTATATCTTTTCCATCGTGCCCCTGACCCCACTTACAGGCGAGGTCCTGATGATGATTTACACAATGGGCAAGCTCGAGCCTGGCCTGGTCGAGTTTGACGTATCGACCAAGAAGTTCAAACAGGTTGCAGCAGTCGAGCGCGCTGACAAGAATTACTTTATCGTCCTTTCGCCCAAAGTTGCGACGCTCGCGGACGAAGCTATCAAGACTCTGAAGGGTTAGAGCCGTGGTGGCAGTGTGGCCGTCACTGATCTCTTGCGCGAATACCTTTCAACAATGTCTTCTGGAATCTGGCCGTTGAACAGCTCTTTTGAAAGCCCGCGCAGGTACCTCATTATCGCCCAGGTGCCTGCCTTGATAAGCGCGGCCATAAACACCTTCATCGCCGGGCCGTAGCTCTTGTTCCTGATGATTATCGGGATGATGTCATTGATTACGCGCAGGTTGTGCTCCCAGCACCTCCAGAACAGCGTAAACTGCGCCTCATTGAGGTTGCCAAAGTGCATGCTGTTTTTCTCTGAAAAGTCCTGGTAGAGCAGCGGCGCTACAAGTCCCCTCATACCCGTCTGCTTAAAATCGTCAATAAGGTCAATAGTGTACTGGGTTTCGTCTGGCGTCTCGTCGGGCCAGCCAATTATGAGCGTGAGGGCCGGGAACCAGTTGTTCTGGTTGAGTATCTTGCAACCGTCTCTTACGACTGCGCCCCATTCCTCAGGCTGGAACGGCTTTGTCTTGACGCCAAGGTGCTTCTTGACCATCCTTGGAGCAACTGTTTCGATGCCAAGGTTTGTTGCAAGCCACCTGCCGCCAGCAATGTGCATGTCATTGATCTCGGACATCTTTTTAATAAGGTCTGGCGAAGATGCAACAGCGGAAAGCGTCATGTGGGTCGTGCCGACAAAACGCGCGCCGGTCGATTTCAGTCCTCTCCAGAGCTCAAGGATGGCGTCGGCGTTTGGCACAAATTCCTTGTTGTCACAGCCGTAGAGGAGCATTTCGTCGGACTGGAGCCAGATCGAGTCAAAGCCATAGTCGAGGTTCAGCTTGGCTTCCTTTTGCAGCCTTTCAAGCGGAAAGTCCTTCTTTGAGCGCTTGTTGACGTCGCAAAAGTCGCAGCCACGGCCGCAGCCGCGCATCGCCTCGATGAGTGAGTTGACAGTCGGACCCTGCATCATCGGGACGTTTTCGATGTTGCGCACAAACATGTGTAACAGTTCTGGCGCGTCGCCTGCCTCAAGGTCGTGGAAAAGGTCGAGCGCAAGCTCGTCCGCCTCGCCAATGACTACAGTGTCGATGCCATGGATCTTCATCCTGTCGGGCTTGGCAAGCTCCCAGGCGCCATTGCCTCCGACGACTACTTTGAAATTATATTTCTTTTTTAGCTGGATAACAGAAGCACACATTTTCTTGAACTTCATGGCGACGTACGAAAGTTTTTCCGGCGACATCGTGGTCGTCACGGGCGCCATGCCAAGAGGGTCCATCACGTTAATGCCGACTACCTTTGTGTCCGGCCCCACGCACTTTTGAAGCATCTCAGGGTGCGCAAGGAAGATCTCGTCGCGCCTGTAATCCTTCAGCAGCGCCCCTTCAACTCTCCTCAGGCCGCATTGCGCGACCTTAACCTCGCCGGTGTTCTGGTCGGTCTCGACGCTCGGGCAGAACAGCTTGTCAAAAACAAATTCCGGAACAAGTTCGTACGGGCCGCAGGCAATGAAACCATAGAGGAAGTTGCCCCTGTAATTTGTCATTAGGCTGCGGTCAGCAGTCAAAACGATACGTTTGCCGCCTGATTCTACCATGCTACGTGGATCACTTATTCGAATGCATGTGGCTATAAATCTATTACCATGACTGCCGAGTATAGTTCTTAGTAGAGACCCTTCCTGTGGCCCTTTGATAGTATGAGCTTCAGCTTGGCGTGATCGAACATGTTAAGGGCATCACCAAGCGTGACCCACTTGAAGTCGGCGTGCTCTTCAGAGATCCTGATCTCCCTTGTAGGCGTCGTAGCAAAATAGAACGTGACCTCCTTTTCTGACTTCATCCCGTCGCCCCTGAAATACGAGTAATTTATCTTGCCGATGTAGGAGTGGATATCGATCGCCTTGATGCCGGTCTCTTCCCTCACTTCACGGATGAGCGTCTGGATCTCGCTCTCGCCCTTTTCCTTGTGGCCCTGCGGGAAGCCCCAAAAGCCCCGCCTATTCCTCAATAACAGAAACTCGGCAGACTCGCCGTCTTCAAGCGAATTCCTGTACTTGATGACAGCACCTACAGATTGTTCAAGAGTCACGCTATACCGACATCAAGAACCAGTGGCAATTATAATATTGTTTTTCTCCTTAAAGGTATTAATATCGTTCTACAACCTGAAGTTTGAGGGCCGGTCGTCTAGTCCGGTAGGATACGGCATTGGCATTGCTGAGGTCGTGGGTTCAAATCCCACCCGGTCCACCTTCTATTCCTACCAGCTCTTCTCTGATCTCAAAGGCAATTTTTTTCCTGTAAATGATCTGGTATTTCCTGAAAACCGACCTGCTGGCAGGGTCGTAGCCGAGTTGTACTATCTTTCTGAACGTCTCTAGGCCGGAACTTGAAATTATCGTGCCAATGCCGGCTTCCTTGCGTTTTATCTGGCTAACCACCTTTGCCGGGAGACTGCTCATGAAAACCTTGCTATGCGCCCTGATCAGCACCTTGCCTTCATCGTTCATGATGATGGATCTCCTGGTGATTGTCTTTGCATTTTCTTTTTGCTCAACCACCTTGACCCTGACGGTAGAGCCGGTCAGTATGCTCAGGACCTGCTCGACTGTCCCGGTCTCTGCCAGCAAAACCTTTTGAGCCAGCCCGAACCTGACGCCGGACCTGCCTTCAAGCTCGGCAATTTTCTGCAGCATAAGGCTGCCAAAGTCGCCCTTTTTCAGAATCATACCTGCCACAGGGTGGGTATCCATTGGCATCATGAAAAGATTATCCTATATGCAAGCAAGGAAAGGGCGAAGGCTACGGTGCCGAGGCTGATGGCTTTGAGCCCGTCCTCGAGCCTCTTTGCCCGAACGGAGTCGCTGTCGTCCTGTTTCAGCTGCTTGTATGGCCGGGACATCCTGATCTCGGCATAGCTGACAAGGCCGGTCACGCCCGATACTGCCAATACCAAGACACTTACAGAATTTGCCTGCATGACGTACCCTGCCAGCGCCGGCAGGGCTCCCCATGACACGGCAAACCAAAAGTTGTTGTGGAAGCGGCCGCCAAACACTTCAAAGTTGTACGCAAACAAAAAGAATCCTTCAAGCGCCGCGATTACCGCCAATACTGGAACGAAAAGCACGATATAGTAGATGCCGATGGCATAGGCCGCTGCCAGAGTTGCAGCCATGAGTACCAAGAGCTGCGCCTTGGTAAAGTAGCTGCCCCACGGCTTGGCCTTTTTAGATCCAAGACTGTCTGCCACGTGGGCAGAAACTCCAAGGGCAAGCGCGTAAATCAGCGCGATTGCGCCGACCCTGTCCCACACTATTTCACTGGCAAACATCGAACCGATCACCGCGAAGGAGACGCACATGCCGGTGTAGGGCAGGAACATCAGGCCCACAAAAACGCGGAACCTTTTGGGGCCGAACTTGGGCACGAACCATTCGTTAATGCGCGTTTCATTTGTTATGGTCATGGCTTTTCAGCAGACACTATCGCGGCGGTGCCCGCAGTGTGGTACCTGCAATCGACATTCCGGAATCTCCTGCTGTGGAGAGCGTTGGTCGTCTGGCCCGCCCAGTCTGAGTTTTTGATGACTTCGTCCAGCTGATCAAAGACCGCTCTCCATGACGTGACGAACCTTCCTGCCAGCCGGAGCGCTGCAAAGTGAGCATTCCAGAGGCCGCGCATGATGCCGCTTGGATAGGTGAAATCATGGAACACTGCAACGCCACCGGGTCTGAGCACCCGCCAGCACTCGTCGACTACATTCTCGATGTGGACGTACTTTGCCAGATACGACGACGCGACTGCGTCAAACGACTCGCTCCTGTAAGGCAGGACTTCTGCAGCGCCCTGAGCAATAGCTGCCTGAAGATTGCGCCTTGACGCGCGCAGGTACTCAAACGTAAGATCGATGCCTACCACGCTCTTGCCCGCACCTGCCAGCATGAGAGACAGGACACCTGTCCCGCAGGCAAGCTCGAGCACAGAATTGCGGCTGCCGACCGTCTTTATGATTTCGCGCTTCCACGCAGAATCCTGGCCAAAGGTCGCAAGGCGCGCGACATTGTCATAGCTGCCGGCGTTGGCCGGGGTGAAAAACTTTCTTGCGCTTGCATGACCTTCGTGAACCAGCAATGGTGTGTTGTGGCAATACTTGCTATTATGCATTGAAATGCTGTAACGACAAGTAAATCAATGCCTTGCGCCATTGAGAGATTGTTTGTGTATTTCGTAAACTGGCAGCGTAAAGTGTCCGTGGAGGAATTGAACGGGCAAAAAGTGGTTATAAAGCGGAACAAGCCCACGAAGGAATTCCACGAATTCCTGCTGATCTACATGTATTCGCTGATCTCGATGCTCCTTGTCCACCCATCGACGCCGCCAACGTTCAGCGAAATCATGAGAAACGAGGGCCATTGCATGCGAAAGAACTTGGAAAAAATGGGGATATCGACGCCGAAGCTGTTTTCAATTTCCGACATTGACTTGGTTGAAGAGTACATAGAAGGCGGCGACCTCTACATAGCGCTTGTTTCGGGCCAGCCTGCCAGACTGGCTTTTGGCGCCGGCTGCCTGACGGGCAGGATACACAACGCCGGCTATGCATTTGTCGACAACAAGGCTCAGAACTACCTTGTCAGGGGTGATTCAGTCGTCAGGACGGACCTCGGGTTCATACAAAAGAGCAGCTCGCATTACGCAAGGAGCATGGACATCGGCTCGTTCCTTGCAAGCATAATGGATCTGGGCAGGTACGGGGAAGTCGAAAAGGCATTTTACGACGGGTATGTGTCAGAGTCCAGACGCAAATTTTCTTATATTTCGATAATCATCCGCAACGTCCTTTCGCTCGGCTTTTCGTCCGACAGCAAAATGACGCTCAGGAACATGTTGCTCGACGCTACAATGCTGATAGAAGCCTAGATGGGCGGAAGCTCGGCCTTCTTGTCAAAGCCGCCAGAGCCGAACTTGCAGTAAAAGCACTGGTCAGACTGCATGTAGCTCAGCTTTTGTATCGATATCGCCCCCAGCTTGAGCGCGACCTTGGTCATAAAGCGGTACTTTAACGGCATCGACGGTATGACTTCATTGAAATATACGTCGTAGTGGTCGGGGCAGAACTTTAGCGTGACCTGCGTCCTCTGCCGGAACTCTGGCGGGACATCCTTGCTGTGTTGGCTCACGCTCTTGGCAACGTTGATCTGCTCCCTGATGTATTCGTGCTTTGGACAGGGACAGTCCTTGCCTCTAGGATGCTTGTAGGCAGGGGTGTTTTTCCAGTCAAAGTCTGGAAAATCTCTTTCAAAATCATCCATTGCCGGCCTAGACTACACACTCTGCTCTTATAAAGATGTAGGGGTAATTGCAATTGTTGTACCGCCGCAAAACGGATGCTAATTACCTGTACATAGGTGTGCGGAATGACAAAAAATATATTTTTGGTGTTATAACAGTCCGTAAGCGACGTGGTACGAGACAGTGACAATGGTGGCAGCGCAATATTGACAGCAACAACCGCAAACGACAACCCCGAGGATCCCAACCTCAAGACCCTGCTCGAGTTCAAAAAGGCAGTTACCGAAGAGCAAAAGACGGGTGAGAAAAAGATCGAC
>DATEUD010000059.1:0-5690 GCA_035283265.1 Nitrososphaera sp. | reverse complement strand
CGCCCTTGGGGCACACCGAACTGCACGAGCCGGCAAAGTGACAGCGCCATATGCCGTGCCTCTCGTCCACGATGTTCATCCTCTCCTTGCCTGCTGCATCGCGGTTGTCGATAAAGTAGCGGTACGCCTGCGAAAGCGCCTGCGGCCCGGGGAACTTTGTGTCAGTCGCGACAGTGGGGCACGCGGAATAACAGAGGCCGCACTTTATGCAGTACGAAAACTGCAGGAACCTGTCTAGGTCTTCGGGGCTCTGCATGAACTCTGACAATTTCTCCCTGTCTTTGATGTCAGCATGTTCGTTCTGTACATACGGTTGCATGTCGCGGTGGTGGTCAAAGAACTGGGAAAAGTCAGTCACCAGGTCGCGCATGTGTGGGAAATTGGCAAGCGGCTCGACCGTTATTGTAGAGCCTTCCAGCTCCGATACCTTGGTGTAGCAGGCAAGGCGCGGAATCCCGTTTATCTCCATGCCGCACGACCCGCAGGACGCCATCCTACACGAATAGCGGATGGCGATGCTCGGGTCCTTGTACGCCTTGGCGTGCAGCAGAGCGTCAAGCACCGTGGTCCAGCGCTGCACCGGAACTTCGATTCTCTCATAGCGTCCAGGTTCGCCGGCGAGCCTGTTAGCCCTGTATACCTTGAGCACGACCGAGCTCCTGATGGTCTCTTTCTTGTGATGCTTTTTCTCAATTTTCTCAATTTTCTCAATTATTTGTTCAGTCATTCTTACTCAAACCCCAATCCGTTTGCGACAATTATGGTGCGCGTCCCGTACGCTATAACGCCCATCATCGCAGCTATCGTCAGAATCGTTACGCCGTCCTCCCACGCCTTGCTCTGGCGCAACTCAAGCAGAATGATGCGCAGCCCGTTGAAGCCGTGGATGGCAATGAGCACCAGTATCGACTCGAGCAGCACAACGTACGGGATGTTGTGGTAGTTTGCAATGACGTTCTCGTACCCAAGGCTCATGCTGTACGGCATTATCAGGCGCATCATGATGTGCACGGCAACAACTAGAAGAGCGGCGATGCCGGTAATATAGTGTATTTTCATTATCTGGCTTTCGCGGAGCATCGTCATCTTACTCGCCTCCAAAGAGCACAGACGCGCCGTACAGCATCGCAGCGGCTGCCAGTATCAGCGCAATCCAGATGCCAGATTTCTGCCGATAATTGAGCGACACTGCGTCGTACGGATAATCGGGCCTCCCCGGCTTGCCAAGTCCCTTGCCCCCGTGGGTGAATATCAACCGTATGCCGTTTACAGAGTGGTAGGTACTCATGCCAATTACGAGTATTAGTATCAGGTGCCCCATCGGGGTCTGCGTCAGCTCCAGCATCGCGGCCCACGCGTCAGGGCCCTGTGTGAGCGAGCTGGTCTCGTAGATGTGACCGACGAAATATGCGAGCAGGCCCACGCCTGTCAGCCTCTGCAGCCAGTAGGACACGCGCTCCCAGCCGTAGCGGCCCGGATTGAGCCAGCCCTTCAACCCTTCGCGGTTGTTGCGATCTATTTCCATCAGTACTTCCTCTCCACCGGGGCATAGCGCGTAAATGTCACCGAGTGCCAGGTCATCTTGGGTCCGCCGTTGTCCGTAAAGTAAGCAAGAGTATGCTTCAAAAAGTTGGCGTCGTCGCGGTAGGGGTAGTCGATCCTTGAGTGCGCGCCCCTCGACTCGCGCCTGTCGAGTGCGCCAACCAGCACCACTTCGGCAGTCCTCAACATCGAGTCTATCTCCATCACATTGACGAAATTCGTGTTGTACTCCTTGGCCTTGTCGTCAACGTGCTTCCACATCGCGGCCTTTAGCTCCCTCGTCTTCTTCAGCGCTTCGGTTAGGCTCTGCTCGCTCCTAAAGACGTAGGCTTTGTCGTCCATCGTGTCTGTCAATTGCTTCCTTACCTCGTAGGGATTCACGTCGCCCCTTCCGCGGAACAAACCATCGTAGATGCGCTTTTCCTCTTCAAGCACCTGCTGCTCGGGAATGGGGTTGACCTTCCGCCCAGCTGCATATTTTGAGGCCAGCTCTCCGGTTATCCTTCCCCATACTATACACTCTGACGTCGAGTTGGCGCCAAGCCTGTTTGCCCCGTGGGTGCTGTTACACGCCGCTTCTCCGGCTGCCCACAGGCCGGCCATCTCTGTCGCGCCTTCAACGTTGGCGTGGATGCCGCCCATCATATAGTGGCACGCCGGCCTCACTTCTATAGGCTCGTCAATAATGTCAACGCCGGAGAACTTTATACCGATTTCGCGGATGCCTGACAGCACTTCCTTTATGCGCTCAGCTCCAAGGTGTGTAAGGTCAAGCTTCAGGCAGTCGACGCCCGTCTCATGCTTGAACCCTTTGCCTTCCTGGATCTCCTTTATCATAGAGCGCGACACCACGTCCCTTGGCGCAAGCTCGAGTTTGCCGGGTGCGTATTTTTGCATAAAGCGCTCGCCCTTGCTGTTTATCAGGTAACCGCCCTCGCCCCTGGCTCCCTCTGTTATGAGTATGCCGGAAGGCAGTATGCCCGTCGGATGGAACTGCACGAATTCCATGTCCTTGAGCGCAAGGCCCGCACGGTATGCCATGTCGAGCCCGTCCGGAGTGGAGGAAAACGCATAGGTGGAGAAACTGTAGATCCTGCCGGCTCCGCCGGTGCATATTATTCCTGCAGGTGCCTTGATTATTGTAAAGTTGCCCGTCTTTAGCTCGATTGCAGTGATGCCTTGGAACGCGTTGTTCTCGTGCAGTATCGAGGTACAGAACCACTCGTTGTAAAAGTGGATATTGTCGTATTTCTGGCACGTGTCGTAGAGTGTCTGCATAAGGTAGAACCCGACCTTGTCCTGGGCAAAGGTCGCGCGGGGGAACGAGTATCCGCCGAACTTGCGCTGGGCTATCCTACCGTCCTTGCGCCTTGACCATGGCATCCCCCAGTGATCCATCTGGTAGATCTCGTAGGGCATGTTCTGAACAAGACGCTCTGCCACGTCCTGATCTGCAAGAAAGTCGCTCCCCTTGATGGTGTCGTAGATGTGCGATTCTTGGTTGTCGCCATCTTCTTCGTAGAGGACTGCGGCCGTCCCGCCTTCTGCCGACACGGAATGGGAGCGCATGACCTGCACCTTGGAAATGACTGCGATGCTAAGCTTTTTGTCGGCCGCAGCCGCGGAAATGGCAGCGCGGAGGCCGGCAAGGCCGGAGCCGATAATGAGGACGTCGTGGGCGATCGTCTCAGCCAACTGTGCGCATGCCTCTTTTCCCTTCAGGAGGGCTATTCATTCTCATAAATATCTTTCATGTAATATTTGCAGCGCAGACGCATAACTTTTCATAACTTCGCGTGGTGATTTTACACAAACATGCTGAGCTGGAACACCTGTCTTGAACAGGACACCAAAAGGCTTATCTTGGTTGCAATCCAATATAATCTGTAGATGTTGCTAGAGAGTATAGTGGCCATATTTACTCAGTCGTTTGGACTGACCTATTCGTGGCTGAACGCGAACGTGATCAGCCCTATCATCGCATTTACTAGAGGCTTTGAGTTCGCCGTGATACTCATGGCGGCGGCGCTCTTTTTCACAATAAGCGTCTTCCTTCTACTTAGGCAGGCCAAAAAGCTCCCCAAGTCGTACGCCGTCGAGATAGTCGACCTGTACGGGGAGCAGGTCTCAATAGACGGCGTAAGGCAGGCCTTTGCGACGCACGACGCGGCGGAAAGTTACGCCAGGATGTACCGAAGCAACTTTGGACACCAGTACCGGTTCCGGGTAATCGGAGTCGCAGGCCCGGGCAAAAGTTAATAGCCGTTTGGCTTTGCGAAATCCCTAATGGTGGACCTGTCGCTACATGCCGCAAGCGCAGCTAAGATCTTTCTTGCCCCCAACACTTCCGACCAGGAGCTCGTGGACAAAGCAAGAAAGAGGCTTGCAGAAAACGGCATACAAGAAGACAAAATAGAGATCAACTATGACATGCAGCTGCTTGGCACCGGAGACCTGTATATCAGCTACGACCCGCCAGACCTTGTAGTCAGGGTGGTGTACGAGAAAAAGCCAAGCGGCATGGTCAAGATGAAAAGCACGGCAATGATCAGGCTCTAAGCATTTTGGCCAGCGCCTGTGCAAGACTCCCTATCTGGTGCTTGCTTTCTGTCCCGTCGTTCATCGACCTGACGATCACCTGTCCGGCTGCAATTTCATTTGTCGCGACAATCACTGCAAGCGCCGCGCCTTTCATCGACGCGTCGTCCAGCTGCTTTCTAAGAGACCTGCCTAATATGTCGTAGTCGGCGGTTATGCCTGCAGCACGCAGGGCAGAAACGGCCTCGACGGCCCTGCCTCTGACGTCGTCTGAAGCGTACGTCACGTAAACAAGCGCCTTTGCAGCCGGCTTCAGAATGCCGTTCTTCTGGAGCGCCATCACTATCCGCTCGACTCCACCCGCGACGCCGGTAGCGCCGATGTCCTTTCTTCCAAACGCTTCAGTCAGCCTGTCGTACCTTCCGCCTCCTACGAGCGCGCCAGAGTCAGACGACGGGTCAAACGCTTCAAAGACGACGCCGGAATAATAGTCGAGGCCGCGCACGATACCGAGGTTGACGCGCGCTCCTTCAACCTTCCTTGACCTAAGCGAGTCCATCAGGCCGGCAAATTTCTGCCAGCTATCAAGCCCCTTCACGTCTGCCTTACCAGCTACTTCCTCGACAGTTCCTTTTACTGTTGACAGCTCTATGAGAGCCTGCAACTTTGAAGGTTCTATCCTGCCCTCGTACTCCGTAAGCACTGCATGTGAGCCCTTTTTTGGCACCTTGTCTACCGCGCGAAACATTTCAAGCATCCGCTCTTCGCCTGAGATGCCAAGTTTTGTCTTGATGTACTGCTCTATCAGCTGCCTGTCGTTCACTTCTATCGTGACTTTCAGGCCCAGCTTTTTGAAAAACGCGGAAACAAATTCGATCACTTCGGCGTCCGATTCCTGCCTGAACGGGCCATACACTTCAACGTCCCACTGGTGGAAGTATCGATACCTGCCGGCCTGCGGCTCGTCGTAGCGCCAAACGCCGGCGAACGTCGCCAGCTTTGCCGGCATCTTCAGGTCGCGCCTTGACGCAACATAGCGGGTCAGGCCGATCGTAAGGTCAAAACGCAGCGCAACGTCCCTTCCACCCTTGTCCTTGAAAGCGTAAATTTCATTTGAAATCGCGGGGCCGCCTTTCGCTTCCAGAGTAGAAAGCATTTCAAGCGGCGACGGCTCTGTCAGCTGGAAGTTGAACAGCCGCGCTGTTTCGAGGAACCTGTCGCGGATATAACTTATGTTGGCAAACTCGTCTGCTTCAAGGTCCCTCATGCCACGTGGAAGCTCTAACTTCACCACACCAGTAGCCAGCAGTGGGTTAGCATTTAGATTTTGCGTCGAACGTATAATAACAGTCAGCTGCTTATGGCAAGTATTGGCAGGCGGCTACCGGTACCTCGATCACATGACGGATGCCGTCATTGAAGCATACGGCTGCACTCTGGAGGAAGCCTTTGAAAACGCCGCCAAGGGCCTGAACGACACAATGATCGACCTAAAGACCGTCAGGCCCGACAGGGAAATCAAGATTTCTGCCAGTGGCCACGATCTGTATTCCCTGCTTTTTGACTGGCTGGACAAGGTCATGCTTTTGCTGGTAGCCGACGGCATTGTG
>DATEUD010000058.1:0-3199 GCA_035283265.1 Nitrososphaera sp. | reverse complement strand
TTTTCTCAAATAGATGCGGTAGGTGGATGCATGCCCAACTATATTTCCGCCTGCAGGCTTGGTCGGGTCACCAAAGAAGGTATCCGGTGTCGATTGCACTTGGTTTGTTATTACGATGGCAACTCCATAAATCTCTGCAATGCGGACTAGCCGGTGTAGCAGCTGGTTCAACCTCTGCTGCCTGTCTGCAAGCGTTCCCCTGCCGGCGAACTCCGCCCTATGCAATGAAATGATGCTGTCGATTATTATCATCTTGGCCCTAAAGTCGTCGATGTACTTGCCCATCGACTTGACTATCAGCTCAAGGTGGCTGCTGTTGTACGCCTTGCATACCGCCACCTTCTTCAGGATCTCCTCCGGGTCCAACCCCCTTGCCCGTGCTATCTGGTCGACCCTTTCAGGCCTGAACGTACCTTCCGTGTCTATGAGTATTACTCCGCTGCCAAGCCCGGCCTGTTCCACCGGCTGCTGGGCAGTGACGCACAGTGTGTGACATATCTGCGACTTGCCGCTGCCAAATTCTCCGTAAAACTCGGTAATCGCCTGCGTCTCTATGCCGCCAAGCAAGAGCTCGTCAAGGGCTTTTGATCCCGTGCTGCAGCGCAGAAGAGACTTTCTCTTTTCAAGCTCGACGTCTGCTGTGGTGAACTCGTTGTCGAGCATCCCGCTCTCCCTCAGCAGTTTTTGGGCCGCCATGATAAAGGTGGCAGCTGTGTCCTTCGATCCGCCCAGGTCTGTAGCGAGCTCGTCTGCCACCGCGGTGGCCAGCTCCATCACGGAACTTATTCCTGCTTCTTTCATCTTGCGGGCCGTGGTTGGCCCGACTCCTTCAATGTCCTCTATTTCCAATTCTGCCACGTTTTTTGACAAATTAGCCACCATATACTATCTTTTTTAAAGGAACTATATAATGGCTGATGCGCTGCAAGGAGGGGGGTATGCGATAAAAACTTGAAACACAAAAAAGGTGCCTAGGTGTTAACCTAGACCCCGCGGTAGTTTTACTTTTTCTTTTTGCCCTTGGCTTTCTTCTTTGTAGCCTTTTTGCCCTTGGCCTTGCCGCCTCCGCCGCCACCGATCCTGAACATCTTGGTCCCACAAACCGTGCATGTTCCAGTTGTAGCCGGACGGCCGTTCTTCATGGTTATCTGTTTTTCTCCCTTCATTTCCCTCTTTGCTTTACATTTTACGCAATATCCTACAGTTGCCAACAGGCGTTGGTCTTGTGCGCTTGGATATAAGAATAGCTCTAAACACGCCTGTTTTGCGCTGTTTGAGCGCAAGATGGGTCCAAACTTGGGGAAATTCACAGGTCAAAATGAAAAATCCTGCGTTCACGAATGAAAACGGGCCAATTATTAAGACAAATTTGAACAAAAGCTTCGTCCCGCCGCATCCTGTTTGGTGGAAATCGTTGCGGCTCACTACGCCAGCAGGTACAGAAATCGGCATCCGTCACGAAGAGAAATCAGCCTTTGAGATGCGACTTCCGCAGGCGCCACCGTAGGCTTAAAGCGATTTTCATATGATCGAACGGATGTCTGCACGAACTGCGCAATTGTTAAATTTTTATATCATCTTATTTTTAAGCCATATTGCGTTGTCTGCAGACACCACAGATTTGAAGTCGCTTGGATGGGACGAACTCATTGCCCTGAAACGCAAGCTTGCCGGCGAGTTGAAGGAGCTGACGGACAAGATTGTCGAGATTGACAGGAACCAGTTCCCCGTCCTAACCGACAGAATCAGGGAGCAGCGGAGCGCCCTTAACACCCACACCGAGAGGCTAAACCAGATACGCCAGGAGGTTGATAAGCGCAACGCCGAGCTTTTGGCCGTAAGCGAAAAAAACTCCCAGTCAAAGAACTTTCACTCAATGATGGAGGCCCGGCTGCCTCCTGAAAAGGAAGAGGAACTGCAGGCCATGGTGCAAAAGAATCAGGCGCTTATCGACGCTAAGGACTATCGGAGCGAGCGCGAAAAGAACGAAATCCTGTCGAGGGTAAAAGAAGCGTCGATGAAGATCGAGGCCATCAAGGTCACCCGCACGATAAAGGAGCAGCTCTCCCAGCTGACGCAGGAATCCACAGCCATCAGCGGCGCTATAAGGCAGCTCGACGAAGAGCGCGACTTGCTCAGGACAAAGATATCAAAGATAAACGGCGCGCTGGACAAATTGTATGATGCAAAGAGAAAGTTGGCGCCGGAGCGCGATGCGCACCTTGGCAAGTATGACGAAATTGCAAAGCAGTTTGACGCTATCAACGCTAGGCTTGACGCAATGTCAGAGATGAGGAAAAAGCAGCGCGAAGAGTACGGCTACGGCCTGCCAAGCGACACGCTGTTCAAGGTGAAGGAAGAGGCTAGGAAAAAGCTGGAAGCAGGATCGAAGCTGAGTTTTGAAGAGCTAAAGTTGTTGTACGGTGAAAAGGATTAATTTTTCATCCCCACCTATCTTTTGATCATTCATGATTAACAATTTTGCACTTGCGTGTTCAATAGACGAATCGCCGGCATATTTCACTTACCACAAGGAAACCATGCTGATAATCCAGTCCGCCCAGGAGGCCAAGGCAGGCGCCGTGAGCTTCCAGTCCATCGAGCCATTCATAGAGGCCCTGATATCCCACGAGTCGATCCACGTCGTGATAAAAAAGTTTGAGGGAGCAGAAATATCAGATTCGCTCGACGACATTGAAGTCATCGTGCAACACATGGGCACAAAGTTTCAGGTCACCCTCAACAACATGCTGTTTGCAAGGGACAGCTCTGGCATCGTTACTCCAGAAGAATAATAAGAAAAAAGGTGGTGCGTTAGTTAGCGCACATTACCTGATATCTTCGGCTATGTCGCGCTGGCTTACCTCCGTCTCGTCGACCCGGCGCGTTACTTTGTACCACTTGTCGCTGTGCTTGAAGATGAGCACTGATGCTTTTTTGTTGCTGGCATAGCCGCACCCTCAGACCCTTTCGCTCAGCTTAGAGCGTGGCTGGCTCACCTGATGCTGTGCTGTCATCAGGTTTCCTATGATATTCTCCAGCTCTAAATCCCGATCTTCTTCAGTGTCTGGAATCTGCACATTCTTTCTAGTCTGCATTCTCAATGTACATCCTGTTTCCTATTCTGTATTGGACTTCGTCGAGGTAGTATGCTGTGTCGACTACTGGTGACGACAGGTTCGCGCCACACACCGGCACT
>DATEUD010000057.1:0-5178 GCA_035283265.1 Nitrososphaera sp. | reverse complement strand
ATGTGGCATGAAATCCCGGTTCAAATTCTATCCACCAAGGTTGCTTAACACATCCCAGAGGATCCTAATTCGATAAGTATTTCACCATCATAAACCGAGCATAGAATGTATGAAAATTCTGAAGGAGATGACGCCGGAAGTAGAGAAATTATTCAAGGACAAGAATTTTGCGTTTTTTGCCACTGCAATGAAAGATTGCTCTCCGCAGGTTACACCGGTATGGGTTGACTATGATCAAGGCAATATTTTGATCAACACTGCTGAAGGTAGAACAAAAGTGCGGAACGTTTCAAGGAACCCCCAGGTTGCAATGTCCGTAACTGACAGCACAAACCCCTATACCATGGTCGCTGTACGGGGACGAATAGTCGAAAGCACAAGCCAAGGCGCCGACGAGCATATTGACAAGATGGCCAAGAAATACTTGGGGGTCGACAAGTATCCTTTTCGGGCTCCGGGTGAAAAGAGGATCCTTCTAAAAATGAGACCCGAGTACGTCACCTACATGAGCCCGTAATCATGAATAAGGAACTTGTCCGCAGCCTATAGCACCATACCTTGTACTTCGCATGTATTCCTCTCGGGTTGATTGGTACCAGACGTAAAGGCTAGGTACTCTTCTTGTCGATGGCCAACAAAATTAGCCAATTTGATAGCACTCTTCCAACTTTAGACAGAATGCTTGAAACACGCCCAACTTTCATTGCACGGGTGTTGCTCTCGTAGCATTAAAGTAGAGCGAATGGGCTCAAATGAGCTGCCAACTCGAAAAGACTTCGCTCCTCGCACGATGTTGCAAATCCGACTACTGGTGTGAGACAAGCTTTACTGTGCTCCTAGTCTATTGGGGACGCAACAAGATCTGCCAATCCACCTAGTCTTGGTAATTCTGAGGCGATGATCGAAAGTTCATGCAGGAAAATTGGCATGATCGCGAGCTAAGTAACCAGTGTCAGAAGGCCTTAAGAATTAGTTGCAGCTTCAAGAACTGGGAGTTGTGGAGATGAAGAAAAGGATTGTCGCAGTGCTGTATCCTGGCGGGGCAGCTGCAAATACGCCTGAATTGCTCGGTTGCGCTGAAAATGCTCTTGGTCTGAGGGACCATCTACGAGAGCAGGGACACGAACTTGTCGTGCTTACCGACAAGGAGGCTGGTCTTGATAAAGAGATATCCACTGCAGACATTTTGATCACCACGCCATTCTGGCCAGCTTATGTTACAAAAGAGCGAATTTCAAGAGCTCCGAATCTCAAGCTCGTTTTGACTGCAGGCATCGGCTCAGACCACATTGATCTAGCTGCAGCCGCAGCTCGTGGAATTACAGTCGCGGAAATTACAGGCAGCAACGTTGTAAGCGTGGCAGAGCAGGTTGTAATGCATATTTTGGCTCTCGTCCGAAATTATATCCCCGCGTACAAGCAGGTCCTTGAAGGCAGATGGGACATTGCAGAGATTGCCTCAAAGGCTCATGATTTGGAAGGAAAGGTCGTTGGAATTATTGGGACGGGGAGAATCGGACAGAGGGTCTGTGCCAGACTCAAGGCTTTTGATGTGACGATGTTTTACTATGACAACCGTCGACTGACGACTGTAGAGGAGCACGTGCTTGGCATAAAGTATAGCCCCCTGCAACAGCTTGTTGAGAAATCTGATGTCATAACGATAAACACTCCTCTGACTCCTGAGACCGATGGTCTGTTTAACCGCGAACTAATTTTCCGGATGAAGAAGGGAGCATATTTGGTCAATACGGCGCGTGGCAAGATAGTCGACACGAAAGCATTGGTTGAAGCACTTGAGAAAGGACACTTGGCCGGTTATGCAGGCGACGTATGGTATCCACAGCCTGCACCCCATGATCATCCATGGAGGCACATGCCAAATCATGCAATGGTGCCTCATTACTCTGGCACTACTCTAGAAGCGCAGAGAAGATACGCAGATGGGATAAAGGATTGCATCAATCGCTTCCTCAGCGGACGGCCGATTGAGCGCGAATACCTAATTGTCGATGGCGGCAAAGTGGTGAGCCCGAGCTATAGTTATGCATTCAAGGATTGAAAAAAGTTGCGCATTGCAGTTCTGTATCCTGGCGGGTCAGCTTAAATCCGAATCCCCCGAAGGAACACGAGAGGAAATCCTTCCAAAACCCTCCGGGCGGAGTCTTTTCCAAAAATTTCAGGTACAGTCCAGAAAAAAGCAATGAAAGCTTATTGGCTTTGAGGAGCTATTACCCCGGCACATCCATCTATTGGACTGCTATTGGCAAGTGAATCGCTAGATTTGGATTAGATCTGGAAAAAGCCTTTTAAGATTACCTGACTTTCGAACGTCAATGAAAAAACTTTTCAGGCGCCTACATGGCGTGTATGCTTCGACCGTCTCAGCTGTTCTCCTTGCAAGCCTCTTTCTTGCCGGCTTCACTTGGATCAACGGGACCGCAACACCAGCAAACGGTGCTATGATGGAAGATAAGGGCAACGACAGCATGATGATGTCCGAAGGGGACAAAATGTCTGCCAATTCCATGATGATAGGTGACATGACGACGACAATGATGCATCCTACTCTCAGAGGACAGATATCTAACGTTCAGCTCGATTCCAGCGGCATGCCAGGATGGATTCAATCTGGCATCTGGGTCCTAAGAGCGACCATTGACGAGAAGAGCGAACCGCAATCGGTTCAGTTTGTGGCTAGGTTCTCCATGGTTATGCCTGACGGAAATGCAATGCACGTACACAAGATATACGGTTTCAAGCCGGCCGCATTCATGACCGAGCAAGATGATACTGTTAATGTTTTAGAGGGCACGGCGACCGTAACAATGAGAGACGGGCCCGTAGCAGATGTGCCTCTGACTATAAAGATATTCAACAAATCCGTGATCGGACTGTGGATAGGACCCGACAAAGTTGATGGACACTTTGGTGCAGACCCGATTTACGGCATACTTTCCGCTCCATCAAGAGGGATCATGGCGGAGATGGGCTCGATGATGGATGGTGAACACGGCGGAAACATGATGGGCAGTATGGAGCAGACCCTGACCAAGACGAATCTTCCAGTAACTTTGCCCCTGACTAGAGGCTTTGTGAATGGCAACGAGGTATTCTATATCTCAACAGAAGCTTCAGACGCGGATCTTGCTGATCACCTTACCAGTCTCACGGGCTCGAGAGTTGTATTCGCTCCATCACTTGGTCGCACGCCCCCAGCCTCGTTAGCAAATATCTATGCATTCGAGAACGGGATTGAGGGATCAGGTCCACTTGGTTTCCAGCCGAACGTAGCTGACTCGCAGCCAGGAGATGAGCAATACAGCCCACTATGGAGAATAAATCTGGTCAAGTGGAGCGAAGGCGTAACTCCTGCTGAACTGAAGTCAGAACAAGAAATACTCGCAGCACAGCAGGAGGGGATGCTTGAGATAACGCCTACTACAATGGTGGTCAACTGTCCGTTTGTCCAGTGGGAGGGTGGTTCGCTGATGGTTAGAAGCGACAAGACTTTGGCTGATGATACAGCGTACGGCGGTGGACAGGTGCTGGCAATCGACACCGAAAACATGTCAGTGATCTTTGTCGCACACAGGGGATTTGCGCCAGACGGGTCGACTATCTACTACATAGCAACTGATGCTTCCAACCAAGATGCTGCGAATGCACTGGGAGTAGTCTTTGTCGACAAGACAGCAGCTACCAACCTGTCAGGTGCCTCGTCAGATCTCTATGTGTTCACCAACGGAATAAAAGGCACAGGACCAATGGGATTCCAGGCAAGCATAGCTGGAAGTGATGTTGGAGATAACGCATACAGCCCACTCTGGAGAATCAACGCATCGACTTGGGAAGACCCATCAAAAGCAAAGTTCCTTACTACAGTTGCAGAAATCTCGACAGTAGCATCTAATGGCATGCTGGCTACAGAGCTTGCAGGCTTTGTAGTGAACTGTCCGTTCGTGGAAGTGAGTGATGCATAACAACGTAGAAACCAAAACCGTGGAGGATTGAAATCCTCTAATTATTTTTTTCTTTAAATACCTTCTTGCGCTGATTGATGGTGAGATTTCGGTATGAGAAAAGATCATGAATAAGAAAGCGATAATCATTGGAATCGTTATCGCCGTAATTGCAATCCCAGTTGGGATCTATACCCTTCTGCCGCTCTTTGTTAACACCACAATCAACGAGCCTGTTCCTATTACGAGCAGGGGCGATAGCGACGATGCTGCCATTCAGGAATTTGAAGAGTTCATGGCTATGAGCGAGGAAGAGCGGATGGAAAAAGGACAGGAAATGAGCGTCGAAGAAAGAGATGTGATAATGGAAGGGGCAGCCCAGAGTGACGACGTAATGGTTGATGAAGATACGACCGAAACAATGAGCACTAGTGGACAACCATCAACAACTTACACTGGGGCATTCGTAGGCGTAGATGATGGAATACATAACGCCGAAGGTCAGGTCCTAGTCATCCAGCTGGACGACGGCAGTAGTATCTTGAGGCTTGAAGATTTCAAGTCCACCAACGGACCAGATCTGTATGTGTACCTCTCGACTGACAGGGATGCATCAGACTTCGTCAATCTTGGTAGGTTGAAGGGCAATATGGGAAATCAGAATTATGAAGTCCCAGGCGGAACGGATTTCTCAAAATACGACACTGCTCTCATATGGTGCCAAGCATTCTCTGTACTTTTTGGTAGCGCTGAACTAGATCCTAGTAATTCCCCATGATTGACAAGTTAGAGTCAACAATGCCACAAAGGCAACCGCAGTAGATACTGGTAGTTTTTGGATCAAACTTGGTTACAGGAAGTGCTACAATTCGCCAAAACCAATATTATGTGTCGCATAGTTCATGCGAAAGCAGCCTCTTGCACAGGTAAGGTAAGTACTACGTTTGAGCTTTCTAGAAGTCTTGCGTCACCCTAATTTGACGCACCATGAGCCATTTTCCGCGGCGTGCCATCATGACCCGAATTTTCACTAGTGTCATGATATGTGTTTTGTTAAGTTGGAGCAAGATGTCAAGTCGTTAAAATGAGATGTCATCGCCGATGATGTTAACAATACCGCCAATTGCAAGCTTCTTACGCCTTATTGCTCCATGATTATCCAAGGGCCTTCGCGTCGGTCACAATGCGAATCCACAGAAGAGACAAGAGAGGAAAT
>DATEUD010000056.1:0-10918 GCA_035283265.1 Nitrososphaera sp. | reverse complement strand
ATGGCTGAGGTTGTTTCTCTAGGAGAAACGGTCACAGTCCCATTCGGAACATTCACGGATTGCGTCAAGACAAGAGAGTGGAGTCCAATAGATCCAGAATTGAATGAATACAAATTCCATTGTACTGAACTTGGCGGCCTTGCTCTTGAAGTAGTGATCGACAGCGGAGAAAGAGTGGAGTTGGTCGATGTCGCATAGATTACGCTGAAGGTCTTGAACAATGCGGAAAAGCCGGCCATGCCGGCATTATTTTTCTATCTATGTTACGGGAATGTTGGTCGACTTTGGTATCGGTATCTTGATCGTCACGACGCCGTTTTCATAACTGGCCTTGCCCACAACCTTGTCCTCTTCCTTGACTGCTATCGGCAGCAGCACCTTTTTCTCTATCTTGGCCGGCCTGTGCCTGTAGTAGACGGTGCCAAGAGCCTCTTCCTGATCGCGTTTAGCGCTTATTGACAGGACATTGCCGGTTATCCTGAGGTTGATGTCCTTCTTGGCAAAACCGGGCAGGTCAATCGTGACTACCAGATCACTGCCGTCCTCTACCATGTCTATGGCTGGCGTGACAAACTCGTAGAATTCCCTCGACCTGTTGTCAATCTCTTTTGCCAGACCTCTTGCCACGTATCCTCCAATGCCCATGACATAACTTGTGTGTAAGATGGTATAAATCCTTTATTTTCCGGCCTCAAACAACAAAAGTAAAAATAGGCCGGCGGGGATATGCCCTCAAGCAAAATGTACGCCGGTTCGTACGACATGCCAAGCTGCAACGCCTGCGGCAAGGAAGTGAGGCCGGGTGAGCTGTCGGAAAGTTTCAGCTGCCCCAAATGCAGAAACGCCCGGATCTGGCGCTGTGAAGGCTGCAAGGGCAAGCAGAAGAAATACCGGTGCACCGCATGCGGGTACGAAGGCCACTAAGTCAGCACTTTGAAAAAGTTTCTCACAAGGTCCTTATGATCCTGTGGCATCGCGATAAATGCTTCAAGGAGCTCTTTTTCGACCGTTATCTGCTTGGCAATGACGGACCGGAGCTTCTTTGCATCAAGCGGTGCGATCGTTTCTATTGCGCCGGTGCTGAAGGCATAAATGTATTCGCTGATTATCTTTGAAACAAACGACGGCGCAGCCGCTATCAGGAAGAACATGCCCTCCTTCATTGCCCTGGAACTAGAATCGCCTGTCGACAGCGACGAAATGTACGACTGCAATAATTTCATGCGCTTGTCGCCCAGCTCCTCAATCGCAGACGCTACCAGCATGCCCGTGTCTGTCAATTCATAGAATGGGACGCCTTCAAGCTGGAGCGCCTTGGGGCCGCGCCTGAGCGGGAGCCTTCCCCCTTCCTTCACTACGCCGGCCGGGATCAGGACTTCGTCAAGGTCGCGGAATATGCCTGAATATATGTTCTGCCACAGGATGCCGTTCTGCTTTGCGATGGCGTGCGCTATCGAGGTCCTGGTGCGCAGCTCTGGGCCCTGCTCTGTGGCTAGGTGGGCTATTATCCCGCGCTGCCTCTTTGCCTCGCCGGTAAACTTGTTCTTGCGGGTCTTGAACGTGTCAAATATCGCAATGGTTGATTTCTCGTCCTTCACTCTCGGTAGACACCCCCTCCAACGACCACTTGTTACAATGTCTGTTAATATTTTAATATGTTGGTTTTTAGGATTAAATTTTCAACGCTCAGGGCATGTAAAATGCCATAAATCCGTGCCTATGTCAACTATGTCAAATAATGCTCAACATCTTTTTATTGATGCTTCCATGAACCTTCCCGCGGTGGCAACAAAGGGCAAGATTATAGTATTAGAAGGCACCGACAAGGCAGGTAAAACGACCCAGTCCCGCATGCTCGCAGAAGCCATAAAGACTTCGGGAAAGGTCTGCGTCGTTATCGATTTTCCCGACTATACTACGCCGACGGGGATGGAGATTAGGGCGTTCCTTGACGGCAAGCGCGATTACCCGTCAGAGGCAAAGCATTTGCTTTTCTCGGCAAACAGGTGGGAGAAAAAGAAAGAGATCGAGAGCATGGTGGAAAACGGCACGATTGTCGTCATGAACCGCTACTGGCAGTCAAACCTTATCTACGGCGCGGCAAACGGCATGGACCCCAGCTGGCTCCTCAGGCTTGACAAGGGGCTGCCGAAGGAAGACCTTGTTATCGTGATACTGATCAACCCAGGCGTATCTACAAAGCGCGCCGAAACGCAGGACACCTTCGAGTCCGACCCGCAGCTTGCTGCAAGAGCCTACAAGAACTATTTGAAGTTTGCAAAGCAGTTCAAGTGGAAGGTGATCGACGGTTCAAAGAACAAAGAGCAGGTCCACCAAGAAGTAATGAAGATAATAAGGAAAGAGATCAAAGTTTAAGTCTTGTTAAATTCTGATACAAGCAATGGAGTTTGCAGGCGAGATCACCGACCCAGTCCACAGATACATCAGGTTCTCGCAGGTTGAAAAAGAAGTAATCGACAGCCCCGCGTTCCAGCGCCTTCGGAGAATAAGGCAGCTGGCCGGCGCTCATCTGGTTTATCCGAGCGCGCAGCACTCTCGTTTTGAGCACTCGCTTGGCGCGATGCACGTCGCCGGACTTGCCGGCGAAACGCTGCTTGGCAAGGGGTACATCGACCACGTGGAAATGGTGCAGGACCTAAGGCTTGGCGCGCTATTGCATGACATTGGGCACGGGCCGTTTTCGCACCTGTTTGAAGAGGTGCTCGAGTACAACTCCAACACTACCCACGAAGAGATGGGCAAGAGGATCATCATGCAGAGCGAAATAGCCGACATCCTTGCCAGACACGGCCACAGCACAGAGCAGGTCTGCCGGCTGTCGTTTGGCCAGTCAAAGGTGAATTTCATGAACGAAATAATTTCCGGGGGGCTTTCTGCAGACATCATGGACTATTTGCCCCGCGACGGGCTCTTCACCGGGGCCGAGTACGCCAAGGTCGACTACCACAGGCTAGTGAGCTCGCTTGAAGTTTCAAAGAGCCGGCTTGCGATAAACAAGTCCGCGCTCAACTCGCTCGAGTCGATGCTTATTTCCAGATATGAAATGTTCAAGGCGGTGTACTTTCACAAGACAGTGCGGGCCGCGGAGGTGATGCTCATACGCGCCATGATTGCCGCAGATGAGGCGCTCGAGCTGACAGACACTTCTTCACTCCACAACTATCTCGGCCTGACTGACGAAGCTACGCTCGAGCGTCTGTGCGCCCTTGGCGGCGGGAAACATGAGTTTGCAGGCAAGATGGCGCGGGACTACCGCGACAGGCGTCTGCTAAAAAGCGTCTATGAAAAATTCCTCCACAAGCGCGACAGACAAAGGATGGACAGAAAGGCACTGCAGGCTACCGCGTCGAGGATAGCAGACGCGGCAGGAGTCGACAGGAATCATGTCTTTGTCGACGCGTCGCGCGCGCCTTCCATGCCCCTGACGCCAAGCAAGGAGGAGATGTATTCCGTGCTTGTGGTAGACAAGGACCGGGTCTACGAGATGCCGGTGTCAGAGCTCCCGCTTGTAGAGTCGATCTCGGGGTTCTTTGACATGCTGCGCGTCTACACCACTGCCGAGAACCGCGGGAAGGTGGAGCGATCTGTTAAAAAGGTGCTGGGCGATCAAGAAACCCTGTACATGGGAGCGGGCAAACTTGGGCACTAAAGAGCGGGTTGTAATCAAGATATCCGGCAGGGTGTTTGGCGACGACGCAACAGGCGAATTAAGAAAGTATGCAGATATGCTTCTCGACATTAGCGGCCAGGTGCAGCCCGTCGTTGTCGCGGGCGGGGGTAAGGTCGCGCGCCACTACATCAACATTGCAAGGAGCTTTGGCTCCGACGAGGCGTCGCTTGACATCATGGGAATCGAAGTTTCAAGGCTCAACGCGAGGCTGCTGATAGCCGCCCTTGGCGACAATGCCTACCCTGCAGTGCCTGCCGATCTGGAGCAGGTTAGCAAGGCTGCCGCTGGCGGCAAAATAGTCGTGACTGGAGGCCTGCATCCTGGCCAGAGCACCAACGCGACTGCCGCACTCATCGCGGAAAAGGTCAAGGCGAAAAAGTTCCTCAACTCAACGGACGTTGACGGCATCTATGACTCTGACCCGAACAAGAACAAGGGCGCCAAGCTCTTCCGGGAAATAACGGTGAAAAAATGCCTTGAACTTTTGGGATCGGAAAACTCGGCTGCGGGAGCCTACGACCTGATGGATGTTGTCGCGCTAAAGGTGATAGAGCGGAGCAAGATACCGACGGTGGTGCTCAGGGCAGACCCGGCGACAATTAGAAATGCAATAGCCGGTAAGGCTACTGGAACGCGAATAGTAATCTAAGAAACAGTCTTGATCTGGCCGGCAAATTCCGGCATACCGTCTGTAAGCATCTTTTTGAAAATCTCTTCTCCCTTCTCGATCGGCATCGGCCTTGACTGTGCCTTGGCGTAGCCGTCCTTGTCGCAGATAAAGAGCATGGACTCGTTTTCTTTTGTCATCTTGCCGGCCAGGTCTTCTTCGCCCACTGGGTCAAACCCGGCTTTTCCCTGCTTTATTGTATAGGTCAGCATGGCAAAGCCGGTGTAGTCGAACAGCTTCATCTGGGCTTTCCTAGCCCTTTCCTGGCCGATGTGTGCGGCCTTGTAGTACTGCAAGCCGGCAGCAAATTTCGCGACATCCAGTATAAGCATTTGCATCAATCGACAGCTTTAAAGCGTGGATGGACGGAGAAAGGCAATCGTGAATCCAAAGGCCATTTATGCGGCAGGTGGCGGAATTGCCGCAGCTGCAATAGCGATATATTTCATCATGGGCTCGGAGAACATTCGACTCCCAGGCATGCAGGAAAACACAACGCCGGCCAAGATAGCAGATTTGCAGATCGCGCTCAAGGATGTCATCGTGAAAAGGATAGACGACAAGAGCGCACGCGTGCAGGTCAACTTTACTGCCTACAACCCAAACAGGAGTACTGCGCTACTTGAAACAATCCACTACACGCTTCATGTGGGCCAGTTCCAGATGACGTCCGGCGACATCGGGGTGAGCCCTGAGGGCTTTTTGACAGGGGGGCCAGACACCTTCACAATAGTGAGCAACAGCACGATAACGCTGAAGAACATGCAGGTAGCCGTTCGCAACAACCTCACGGCCAGCAGCTGGGACAGCATGGTTGACGGCACTGCCCAGTATGAGGTTAAAGGTTTCTCTGCCTATAGGATGACAGGCTCGAACTTCCAGACGAACTATTACGAGAAGGACTTTTCCTTGACATTCCCATAATATTTCATGATATTATCCCTGGGTGGAACGTCGCCATGCGATAAAGATATAAAGTTTGAGGAATGGTTTTTGGTGATATGGCAGATGCAATGATGATGTTTGCAGTGACGGCAGGAATCTTTGCTTTCCTGGTGGCAGTAGTATTCGGTGCAAGGGCAAAAAGGTACAGCGCTGGATATACTTCGTCTGGAGGACACGCCGAAACCAAGGGATAGCGGCGCCTATTCATTTTTCTTATTTCTTGTTCTTGAAAATTTCTTCCAGAATAAAGCCCGTGCTTTCATCCTTGACCTGCTTTCTTGCATAGCACCTTTCATAGTACTTGCAGTTCAGGCACAATTCAGACGGCTCGACTATCGGCACTTTATTATCCTTCAAAAGCGTGCTGAGCACCCTTGCCCTCCTGACGATCTCTTCGAACATCCTGTTGTTCTTTGTCACGGAAAACTCGACCGTCTTGCCCTCCGCGGTGATGTAGATCAGGATGCCGTCGTTCTTGTTGAACGCAAAGAGGCAGGCGTTCAGGTACAGCAGGTGGCGCGGGTGTGGCACTTCAGGCAAAGTGGGCACAACTTCAAACCTGACGACAAACTCATCGGCCATTATCATGTCGGCGTTGGCTTCAAGCGACAGGCTGTCTGCCTTGTATTCGCCCCGCACGTTACTTAGGGAATGGCGCATGGCGCTGCCAAGCAGGATCGAGATCCTAGACAGGCTGTCTGTCGGTAGCGGGTCTTTGCGCTCATAATAAGCGAACCTTGTGCAGCCGGAAGCCTCGACCGCGTGAATCTTGTCTGGATTCTTTTTGTCTATCTTTACGCTCAGTTCCTCGTGCAGTTTGTCGAGGCTCTTTTCTATCGTCTCTCGCAGGTTCCTGCCGCCAAGCAATTGCATCGTACCACACCGTGGCGCTATATATTATGTTTTGAGTCAAAAGCCGCTTTTGATCGGGTCTTCGGGCTTGATTATTTCGCGCAAGAGCGTGGTCGCGTACGACCCCTTTGGCAGTTTGAAGGATACTGCCAGCGGGTTTTGTCTGTAAGAAAAGTCCATGCACCAAAGAGGCGCCTGCCTGAACCCTCCCTGGTGGCTCAGCTCCTGCATCTCCTTGATGTAAAAGTCCTTTGCGGCCGCGCCTTCTTCCTGCAGGATTGTTTTTGTAATGTTTTCAAACCTGCCCTTGCCGGGCTGGAAAGTATAGCCGGCCATCCTTATCGCAGGGACCATTTTCGCCTTTGCAGTCGGGTCGTAGTTGATTATCCTGCCAAATGTCGCCGGCCCCTCCATCTCAAAGCACAGGTCGCCGGCTGCCGGCTCGAGCAAGTCCTCTCCGTTCATGATAGCTGCGCTCAGGCACCTGTTGAAAATGTATGCCTGGTACGCCTGCACAAACAGCCTGCGGATCGTGATCGGAATTGCGCGCAAGGCCGAAACTGCGTCCTTGCCGGCGACAACCGCCGACAGCACGTGCCGCTCGATGTCCATGCCCCTTGGCAGCATCCTGAGCACCTGCTTGTAGCTCCCCGGGTCGGCGCTCTTGCTCCTTATCTCCTTGCTCATCGGAGTGTCGTATTCGGTCGTGTATGACAACAACAGCTCGACTGCGCGGCCAAAGTTGCGTCTGATTATTTCCCTGCCCACAAGGTGCGTTACCAGCCTCTCACTTCCAAACCTCTGGAGGCCGTAAAAGTTGCCTACCTTGCTTATATCGGGGAGCAAGCCGGACAGGTCCTGCGAACGCGGATCATGAATAGCTATTTCAAACCTGTTGCCTGCAAGGAATTCCTTGCCAAGCGGCCTCTTTGTGAAACCCTTTAGCGTGACGCGGGTGTGACTGCTTTTCAGCTCTGATGGCGGGTTCTTCATGACTTTATCAGCGCCGGCGTATTGCGTTGTGACTGCTTTTGCATCTTTTATCCCCATCACCCTGAGCCTGATGCGGCACTCCCGCTCAATTTCAAAGAGGGCGTGGTTTGAGTCGATGTCGTGCTTTTCAAGGACGTAGATCGGGTAGCGGTGGCGATCGTCAAAGGAAGGCGAAATACTTTCTGCAAGCGACTTCTCTACCAGCTCGGAAACCCTGAACCCTTCACTGCCCTGCTTTATGGATCCTCCGGTCCCGGCAAAGCTGGTGCAGTAGCATTCAATGCCTGCTAGCTTGTCGATCTTAGGTACAGCTAGAGTCATTTGCGAACGATTATTCCTTCTTTGGTTTCTTGGCTGTCTTTTCCTCTTTCCTGGTGGCGGCTTTGCGCGGCTCTATCGTTTTAGATATCGATTTCAGCTGCTCGACATTATCAGGGTGTTTCGTCTGCCTCCACACATCGACTGGCACTCCCCTCCTTCTCGCGATTCTAGGGTCAATACCGGCTTCCTTCAGCTCCTCAAAAGAGTATCCTCTGCCCGTTCTGACAATGTATCCGTTCCTGACCGTTGGCTTGGCCGCTTGCATGGTGCAGTATGCCGCGGGCTATAATATAAAATCATGCCGCGTGGCTCTTCCTGTAAGGCCCTCTGGTCCTCCTGCGGGCCTTTTCTTCCTGGCCTGCCCTCCTCAGAAGCGAGGATTCCTGCTCTGCGAAATTGTGCGCTGAAATGCCGTGCTCTTCAAGCTCTTTGGCCTTTGCAAATATCATCCCGCAGATGCTGCACTTATGCACGATTGACAATGCACGCCCTGGTAATTTACGCTTTCCAGCCGCGCACCGCTTTACAGTGAAAAGGTCACGAGGGTCGATGTCGCATAATAGCAGATGATGATAATGGAACATTGGCACC
Source organism: Nitrososphaera sp. (assembly GCA_035283265.1). GTDB lineage: Archaea > Thermoproteota > Nitrososphaeria > Nitrososphaerales > Nitrososphaeraceae > Nitrososphaera. Next base: position 2,858 of record DATEUD010000056.1, on the reverse strand, counting down.
GGAAACTTTCATCGCTTTGCAATTAACCGGGAATGAGCTATTATTGTTGTTGGCAGAAAAGCTCAAGGAATTGAAAGAGAGAGACTGCGTTAGACGCAGCCGAGAAAATCAGGGAACTTGGCTCGCCGGACGTGCAGGAATCGCTTGAAAAGATACGGGAAGTCGCAAAGACCAAGATCATGTACAAGGCATTCCTGTCGTACGCACAGCTAAAGGAATACCTGTCGGTGCTAATTGCAAACAACTTGCTCGAATACCTGGAAGGCGAGCAGGTCTACAAGACAACCGACAAGGGCAACCGGTTGAAGCTATACAAGCAGATCGGTGAGTACGATGCGCCGGACATGGAAAAGTGGCAAATCTACACATAAATAGTCACAACACTGGATCAGGGCTGTGTCTCCAAAGCGGCGGGTAGCAATCATCACAGCATTGTTTGCCGCAGTTGGTGTGGGGGTGAGCGTCGGCATTATCGCGGCCGGAGGCGGATTTTCTGGAGGCCGCGGGCCGGACATCTTTAACCCGCCGTCTGAGGCAGACATCTGGAAAGTGGGCAGCAACATACAGGACGGGACGGCGCTTGACTATTCGCTGACATCCAGGGCCGAGTCCAGCTCGCTTGAATCCGCGCAGGTTTCCATGGTCTTTGAGCAGACCGGCAACAACTGGGACGTGGAATTCACGGTTGTCAACGGGACGGCGCAAGCGGTACAAAACACCGTCACGATGTCCCAGGAGCTGACGAGGGAAGGGCAGCTAGCAGAGTCGTTCAGGTCATACTTTGAGCCCATACAGGTGTCGATTTTTGCAGTCCGTGACATGGAGTACGGCCAAAGCGCAAAGTACCTTGTGGTGGGCGCACCGTGGAACCAGATATTTTACCAGTCGTCAGATGTCATAGTCAGAGTAACCGGCGAGGAGACAGTGCAGACGCCGGCGGGAACGTTTGACTCCTTTGTGCTGAGCTACAGGCTTGAAGAAAATACAAGCAAGATATGGGTAGTCCGCGACATGCCGCTTCCAGTCAAGGCCGAAGTCTATGACTCGGAAGATGAGCTGCAATACCAGTACGAGCTTGTGCGGGCATCTGGAGTCTAGAGGCAGATCGGAATCGCGCCAAAATAGCATTTTTGGTGGAGCGTTATCTCCTTGACGCTCAGGTCCATGAACTCATAGGTTGCATTGTCAACGCTGGACATCACTCGGGGCCTTGGCTCGGTCGGGTATAGCACGCTGGCCTCGAACTCACCGTCAACATCGCAGCTGACCCTAGCCACAATGTTGATAATCATCAAACCGACGCAGACCACAGCCAAAGCAAGTTTGTTGGCAGCTATTGCTTTTGGTAGCGCCATCGCTGATATGACCATGTAAAAAGCATTAACGATTCAGAATCAATTTACGTGTCAAGTCTTCTTGTCTGGGAAATACACATTTTCGGCGAGCCAGTCGGCGTACGACCTGACGCCTTCGTCCATCCTGCACCAGAAATGCACAGAGCCGGGCAGGACTTCGATCCTGCCGCCGGGCATGACAACTTTGACGCCTTCCTTGCCTTCGTACATGTAGGCGTCCTGCGGCTGGGCGCCGCTGCCGACAAGCTCCGCCGCCTTTTGCTTCACCATTTCCCTCGGCACCGGGAACGTCTTTCGGAATTTGTCAATCACGATGCCGACGTTTTCAGTGCCGTACGAGCTAATGTCGGAAATCTTGCCCGGGACTGGAAAGTGCAGCTGCAGATTGACTCCGTAGCGGGAGCCGACAAAAAGCGCCAGCTCGTTTAGCTTCTGGTACGCGATGCTGGGGCTCCTCTTCAAAGCCGCGGCGAGCGCCTCGCGGTTGCTTTCGATGTTGTATCGCAAGTCGTCGATGAGGCTGGAAAATGCCGGCAACACCAATTTTTTACAGTTTGCCATTAATTAGCCTTCATTAGTTGGGTTCAAATGGTGGAAGGTGTTAGCAGAACCGCAACAAAGATTTCACCTGATGACTAGCCTAGAACACTGACCATTTAGCAATCTTTCCAGACTGACAAATAATGGTCAGCTCAACCCCCCCAACAGAGAGAAGTTCTTTGTGCATGCGCTCTACTACTATTCAATCCTACAACAGCTCGGCTCAAACCCTCTGCATAAGAAATGCTGAATTCTGGGTCAAATTGGATGCTGGTTCTTTATAAATGCCGATTGCAGAACTGCAGAACCATAATTATTATAGCGCCAAACGGGACTCTACATTGTTGAACAAATCTGAACAGCTCTTTGGCAGAGCCAGGAAGGTTTTGCCCGGCGGAGTCAATAGCCCGGTTCGTTTTTACGAACCTTATCCCTTCTTTGCTTCCTCAGCAAGGGGCAGCAAGCTCACGACCGCAGATCACAAGACGTACCTTGACTATTGCATGGGCTACGGAGCAATGGTCCTAGGCCACGGCTATTCCTCGGTAATCGAGGCAGTCAGGTCGCAGCTCGACAACGGGACGCTCTTTTGCGTGCCGACAGACCGGGAGATCAAACTTGCAGAAATGATATGCAAGGTTGTCCCGTGCGCCGAAATGGCCCGGCTTGTCAACACCGGCTCTGAAGCCACGATGCACGCGATCAGGCTCGCCCGCGCGCATACAAAGAAAAAAGACGTGATAAAATTCGGAGGTGGGTACCACGGCGCGCACGACTATGTCCTTGCAAAGGCAGGGTCGGGAGCCGCAAGCATGCCGGCGTCAGAAGGAGTGCTTGAAGAGGCGTCGTCGCGTACGGCAGTCGTGCCGTACAACGATTCTGCCGCGCTCGAGCGCGCAATCGAGAAAAACCGCGACACGGCCTGCGTCATAATGGAGCCTGTGCTTGCAAACATCGGACTTG
>DATEUD010000055.1:0-3799 GCA_035283265.1 Nitrososphaera sp. | reverse complement strand
CGAGCCGCTGGACAAGGTCCGGACTGATACCGAAAGGGTCATGGATGCAGCAAGAAGGGCTGAGGAGAAAGCAGTGCGTCTTGACAGGGTAGCTAAAGACGCCGACGGGGAACCAAAGTGACTATAGAAGGCGGCAGAGAGGGCGTGGAAGGAGTCAGAGATGGCTGAAAAGGCGGAAAGCAAGGCCAATCAAGTAGCCAGAAGATCCTAGATGTTGCCTATTGCCTGCAGCACAAAAGATATTCCATAGTACGCCAACACGGCCGCAAGCCCTACCAGCAGAAGAGGGTAGTATTTTAACCTGAGCACCGAGCTGCCCTTTGAAGCTAGGTAGGCAGTGCCGGCAAGCCACGCATAGTCCATCCATATGTGGAGCGCGAAGAGGATGGCTATGCCGGCGGCAAGCCCGAATGTGGCAGAATCTGCTATCAGCTTCAATCCCACAGTAAACCACCAGACAAGAAAGAACGGGTTGAGCGCGGAAAGCGCGACGCCCGCGATAAACGGGCCCTTATTGCCGGCCATGGCTGGCGCAGCCGTGGCGCTCTTTTTCCTGACAACGCCGGCGATCTGCAGGGCGGCAAAGCCAAGGATGCCGAACCCGCCAACCAGCCCTATCGCCCAGGCATATTGCCCAGCGGCTGCCGACGTAAAAAGCCCCGCGGCAAGCACTATGATGAGAGGCAGCTCTACCACCGTGTGGCCATACGCCACTTTCATTCCCGCGCCTGCACCCTGCCGGGTGCCGTAGAGCATGTTTGCGAAAAAGAGTGGGCCGGGAGCAAGCACGCCAGACGCTGAAACGGCCACCACCTGCACCCCGAAATCCAGCAGATCCATCGATTGCTGAAGCAGCGTGCTCTTCTGAAAAGTCTTTGCATCACAGAATTGCTTAATAGAACGGTCGCTGCAAACACGGAGCAATGGTGGACACCATACGCACCATCAAGCTCCTGGGCAAGTGGTCTGCCAACAGGGCGGTCGGGAGGAGGCGGCCCATCATTGCGGTTTTCAGCATGACCCACTATTGCAATTTCTACTGCCCGATGTGCCCCTTTGGCGACTCTGACAAGGAAGGCCAAATGAGGCTTGTTCGCACCCGAGACCTCACGACCGTCCAATGGAAGCTGGTGTTTGACAAGGTGTCAAAACACTGCGTCTGGTCAATAATAGAGGGAGGCGAGCCCACCAGCCGGCCAGACTTTATGGAGCTAGTAAAGTACCTTTACGATCTGAAAATGCCGATAACGCTCATCACCAACTGCTCGCTCCTGCACACTATCGACCTTGACGAGCTGAAAAAGTACATCCAGTTTGTCACGTGCAGCATCGACTCGACCTACGAAGATCCGTATTGCAAGGTGCGCGGCGTGACGCCCCAGATGTTCAAGAAAGTGATCGACAACGTGCGCCTCCTGACGGAGCACCAGGTGCCGCACTATTTCAACAGCGTGATAACGAAATACAACGCCCAAGAATTCATAGACCAGACTTATTTTGACAGGGCAAGGGAGCTTGGCGTGAACGCGGTGTCGCTCACGTTTGTCGAGGACAGGTCAGACGTCAACTATTCGCTCCTGCCGGACAGGGAAACGATGGCAAAGGTGAGCGAAAGCGTCCTTGACCACATGAGCAAGCCCGGCTCGCTTCCGCTATTGATACCGCCTGAATATTTCCAGCAGGTGATAGAGCACGGCCGGACGGTGTTTGACGAGTGCGGCGTGTGGAAGAGCGTCTTTGTCAACGGCAACGGCACGGTGATGGTCCCCTGCTGGAAGTTCAACTCACCAGAGAACGTCTACAGCCTCCTTGAAAATAGCGTGGACGAGATATGGGACGCGCCCCAGTGGGACATTGCAAGGACGTGCCACGACTGCAAGGTGCTCGGCTGCATCTGGTACTCGTCGCAGCCAGTCACCACATTTGCGAGGAACTACATGCGCGGGCTTGGCAAGATAATAGGCCAAAAGAGGCCCGAGCTGGCCGAAGTATCATAGTTCTGCCACATTTGCGCAAATGGAAGATTATTTCGTTCGTCATATATTGCAGATTGTTAGTCCCGTTTCAGGCATGCCATCTGCTCAGCCCAGATAATTGTGAAAGGTTTCTGCGCGACGTCGAAGAGCAAATCGACAGCGCAGACAAGGAAATGAAGCAAGAGGCTGAGGATACCCTGAAGGTCATTGCTGACAACTACCGCAAGCTCCTATCAGAATGGCTGGAGCACGAGCTCGGCATGAAAGACGAGGCAGAGGCAATCGGCAACGACTCGGCGGCCCAGCACCACAGGGTGCTGGCGTAAGTATACAAGTCGATGCTCGGCAACGGGCCGGCAGTCAAGACTACTTGAAAAAACGCTTATAACATCATTTTTCATGACTGCAGCAAATGCAACTGTATGACACGTTGGCTGGCAGGAAGGAAAGGTTTGTCGCCAGCGGAGATTGCGTCAAGATGTTCCTCTGCGGCCCTACCGTGTACGACTATTCCCACGTCGGGCACGCGCGGATGCTCCTCTTTTACGACTTGATGGCAAGGTATTTCAGATCAAGAAAAATGCGCGTCAGCGTTGTCGTGAACATCACCGACATTGACCAGAAGGTATTCGCCAAGGCGAGGGCAGCCGCAACGGCGCCAGCGGAGCTGGCGGAAGGGTTCATAAACAAGCTGCTCTTCGACCTGTCGTCGCTTGGTATCGACGGCTTTGCGCTTGCGCGCGTGTCAGACCATGTCGGCACGGCGCGGCAGCTGGTTGCCGGGCTTTTGGAAAGCGCCAACGCCTACCCTGCCGGCGGGAACGTTTACCTTGATACCGCAGGCACGCCTTCGTTTGGCAGGATGGCGAGGATGACAAGGGAAGACCTGGACGACTGCCGCCTGGACATCTCCCCGGCCAAAAAGTCGCCATCAGACATACTGCTTTGGAACGCAAGCGAAAATTTTGACGTCGCTTTTCCCGACAGCGTTCTTGGTAGCGGGATCCCGTGGTGGCACATGCAGGACTCGTCTGTGGCGGTGGCCAGCTTTGGCGGCTCGTACGACATACACGGCGGAGCAAGCGAGCTTGTCTACCCGCACCACGAATCCCACCTGGCGCAGCTGCAGGCGCTGACGTCGCAGGACCACCCAGTGAAGTTCTGGACGCATGTCGGGCTAGTGCGCACTAAGGGCAGGAAAATGAGCAGGTCCCTTGGCAACACCGTTGCTGCTCGCGACCTGCTCATGAGGCATGGACCCAACGTGCTCAGGCTATATTTCTATTCAAAGCACTACAGGGACGACTTTGACTTTGCAGAAAATGACCTGGACAGGTTCAGGCGAATTGACGACATGGTAGCAACAAGCATGCAGGCCTGTCGCACTAGATCAAAACTGGCTGGCAAATTTCTTAAGTGCATTGAAGACGATTTTGACACGCCCGGCGCGCTGAAGGTACTGGTTGAAGCGGCCAGGACGCGCAGCGCAGACCTTGACATGATGGTGAGCATCTTCGGGCTACGCTATTGACAGGACGGAGGATAACGAGTGGTCCTTTTGTTCGATGTGGGCTGAGCGGCTCGAGTCTGGCTGCGCCCACGCGCTGGTCAACGAAAGGCTTGATGGCGACTATTTCTTCAACAGGGCAGATGTCTCCGGTTGCCCCGACCCTGTTGCGGCAGCCCGCCAGATCGCAAAATCGTTCTGGCAGAAAGGTATGGACTGCTATATTTACGACAAGGACGGCAGGCTGGTAGGAAAGGGCCTTGCCCAGATAGATACGATGTACGTGTTAGCGGCGGGCTCTGGCACCGCTACCGGC
>DATEUD010000054.1:0-12498 GCA_035283265.1 Nitrososphaera sp. | reverse complement strand
AAAATGCATCATCTTGTTTGCAAGGCGTTCGACGATGTTGACCTCTGCCTTTTTCAGGCGCTGGTGCTCGTGTCTGCCAAACGTCATCGGGATCACCGCGGGTTTCAGGCTGATCACGTTCTTCAAGCCAGGGTCGTTTATCGCAATGCCAGTCGCGTCCCACTTGTGGAACAGCTGGAGGTGTACCTGCTCTTTCCCGCTCATCTTCTCGGCTTCTCCTTTCTTCCGTGCACTAGCTCGTTCAATGAAACGCCATTGACTTTAAAGACCTGCCACCGAACACCGGGGATGTCGCCCATTGCGCCGCCCATAGAGCCGCCGATGCCGCCGATAATTACCTCGTCGTGCTCATCAACAAAGTTCAGAGCGCCGTCCTTTGGAAGGAACGCGGTTACCGACTTGCCGTTCTTTATCAGCTGAACCCTGACGCACTTGCGCACGGCAGAGTTGGGCTGCTTTGACTCGATGCCTACCTTTTCTAGCACTATGCCCCTTGCCTGCGGCGCGCCCTCGAGCGGGTTGGCCTTCTTGTCAAGCATGAGCATCCTTCTCTTGTAGTATTTGTCTGCCCACCTAGCGCGGCTCTTTTTTGCCTTGAGAACCCTGCCTGCAAACAGACCTAGCGGGGATTTACCCATCCATATTCACCCTATTGCTATTACCCTGTTCAGGGCTTACTATCTGAACATTTGTTATTTGGAAGTATCGCTTCGCAAGGAGCCGTGCCTTCTCGGCGTTCCTGCCCTCCCTGCCCACAACGGCGCCCTTTTTCCTCTGGTCCACCGTGACTACAGCCTGCTTTGTCCCGTCGCTCCTGTCAGATATCCTAACGTCGTTTACCATGTCGGAGTTGAGCATGTTGCGGATAAATTCGGCAGCGTCGTCGGAAAATTCAACAAGTTCTATCTTTTTGGCAACCACGTTCTGCAACTGCTTTATCATAGAGCCGCCCTTGCCGATTGCGAGCCCCATCTGGCCCTTGTTGACCACGAAAATAACGCGGTCCATCTTTTCGTCGACGATGCAGTCCCTTGCAGTGGCGCTTGTCACGCTCTGGAAAAGGGACATGAGCCGCAGCTCGTCAGAATTCAGCTTGATTTCCATTTCTACAGCGTCCCTGTGACGTGCGATGCAAACGGCGACAACAAATCATGCTCACAACTCATGCTCAATTTAAGTCTTGGTACCTTACTTGGCCGCCGCCTCTTTTCCCGACATTATGGCGTCAATCTCGGATGCAGTCCCGCTCTCGAGCGCTACCGCGGTAATCCGAAAAGGCTTGTTGCACAGCTTGCCCAGCTGCATTGAAGTGCCGGAGTATTCATAGATTGCGACGTTTGCGGTCTTCGCCTTAACTTCAAGTGTAGCCCTGTCGCCAGAGTCAATGGACTTGCTGACGATTATCAGCTTGGCACCTTTGACCGACTGCAACACTTCCTTGACGCCGCTTTTGTACTTGTCGGCGGCTACTGCGTCCTTAATCACTTTTTCCAGTACTTTCATTATCCTTCACCTTCATGTAGAGTTCTACCATTCCAGTGCCAACAGGTACAGTGGCACCTACTATGACGTTTTCTGTTACTCCCTTTAGCGTTTCAATCTGGCCTTCAAGCGCCGCTTTGGCAATTGTCGGCACTGTAATTTCGAAAGCTGCCCTTGCAAGCACCGACGTCTTTGTCCCTGCAATTCCGTGTCTGCCTATCTGCTGGAGATACCCTTTGGAAGTCATGAGGTCTGCGACTAGCATGATGTGGCGCGTGTCGACTTCAAGGCCCTGCTCTTCAAGCGTGTTTGTGACTTCCTTTATCAGCGCCGTCCTTGCCGCTTCGATGCCAAGCGTCTGCCATATCTCGTAGACGTTGTTTGTCGTGATCCTTGTAAGGTCAATTCCCTCGACTGCCACTACCTTTGCAAGGTTGGAGCCTGCGGTCTGGATTACCCACTCTTCGTCCTGCTTTACTATAGTCACGCGCTCGATGTCAGGCACGCCCTTTACCCGCGTGTTGAGCAGCTTGCTCTTGAGTGTCAGGAGCGTCTGCGCGTCGGGCTCGTCAGGAACCATCACCTTGATCGAGAGCTTGTTTTCATTTGGCTTGATTGTGTATTTCTTCTTCGCGCCTTCAAGGACTTCCTGCACGTCGGCAAAGCTGCATCCCCGCTCTGCCAGTTTTGCTTCAGACATGTGGAACGTCAACACGCCGCTATAGTCAGTGTCTGACCTGTCGATAAGGTCGCCTATCTGGGTGAACAATATTTCCCTTGCGACTTCAAGGGCTTTTTCTCTCGACACCCTGTGATCTTCGTCAAGGTAAATGTCCATCGTCGGCGTCACCGGCTTTTTGCGCGCATCCACGAGCTCTATCAGCCTCGGAAGGCCGAGCGTCACGTTTCTTTCTTTTACGCCGGCAAAGTGGAACGTTCTGAGAGTCATCTGGGTTCCCGGCTCGCCTATCGACTGCGCGGCGACTACGCCAACAGCTTCTCCCGGCTCCGCCAGCGCCCTATCTACAAGATCGAGCACCTTCTTCATCATTTTTTCAACGCCCTCCTTGCTCAGCCTGTTTTCAAGCAGCGCCTTTTCCAGGTTGGTCTTCATCCTAGGGTTGAGGTTTCCGGTGTATTTTGCAACGATGCCCTTGATGACGTCTTCTGTGGCCTTCCTGCCCTCGTCGATTACAGATTCAGCCTCAATGAGCCTTGAAATGTTGACAGCTTCGCCGTGATCGCTTTTGGCAGGGTCAATTCCGTCCTCTCCGTACAGATATTGGACAATGTTGCCGTGCGGGTCGCGCACCGTCTGGTCGTATTCGATCTTCAGGTGCTCGAGCGCGTTGATAAGTCTTCTCTGCATGTATCCGGACTGCTGCGTCCTGACTGCCGTATCGACTAGGCCTTCCCTTCCGCCCATAGCGTGGAAAAAGAATTCAAGCGGCGACAGGCCGTCGCGGTAGTTTGACTTGACAAAGCCTTTTGCATCGGGGTTGGCGTCTTTTGGCTTAAAGTGCGACAATGCTCTATTATGGTAGCCCTTTTGGATTCTCTTGCCTCTGATTGACTGTTGGCCGAGGGCCGCGGTCATTTGGCCGATGTTAAGAGTCGAGCCTCTTGCGCCTGTAGACGCCATGATCACGCCCGAATTTTCGTCCGGGAACGCCCGGTCGGCTGTCCTGCCGGCGCGGTCGCGGGCGCGGGACAATTCGTTGACAACATACAGCTCAAGCGCCTCTTCTGCAGCCAGACCCCTTGTCAGCGGCAGGGTTCCGTCGTTGTACTGCTGTATCAGCTCATAGACCTTTTCGTAGGTCTTTTGGATGATGTCGCTTATCTCCTGTCGTGTCTCTGGCGACAGCCAGAGGTCAGAGTAGCCGTATGTGAATCCCCTGTGGGTTATGTAGGTCTTGAGCATGGTGAGGATCGAGTCGAGAAACTTTCTTGCAGCGTCCGTGCCATAGTCCTTGGCGATCCTGTGCAGTACGCTGTCCGGCTCTTCAGCGCCGATCGACGCCTTGTCGATTACACCGCTAATGAGCTCGCCGTTTTTTATTACGACGTCCTTGCCCTCTCCTTTTGCGGCCTTGTTCCATTTCGACGTGATGATAAAGTTAAAGTCCTTTGGCAAGAAAAGCGAGAACAGCTGCCTGCCTGCGTAGAGCTTGTGACCGTCCTTTGTTACCCCCGGCTCTGGCAGCGTCCCTTCATAGCCGCCTATCATTGCAAGGTTTGCAAACTCGTCCTTTGTCAGAGTAGAGCCGTCGCGGGTCAGCAAGAACGCGCCTGTAATAAAGTCCCTGATGCCCCCGATGATGGGACCTCCGTACCTGGGCGAGATCAATTGATCCTGCACCCTCATGAGAAGCGTGGCTTCGGCCCTAGCCTCTTCGCTCTGCGGCACGTGGAGATTCATTTCGTCCCCGTCAAAGTCTGCGTTGTACGGCGGGCATACTGCCGGGTGCAGGCGGAACGTCCTGTATGGAAGCACCCTGACGCTGTGCGCCATTATCGACATCCTGTGCAATGACGGCTGTCTGTTGAAAATCACAATGTCGCCGTCTGCAAGGTGGCGCTCGACGATGTAGGCTGGAGCAAGCGAGTCGGCTATTGCCTTCCTGTCAGTCACGTAGTCGAGCCTTATCTTGACGCCGTCGGGCCTGATGATGTAGTTTGCGCCCGGGTACGTGTTGGGGCCATTCATCACCAGCTCCTTGAGCCTTTCAATGTTCCACTGCGAAATGGTTTCTGGAATTGTAAGTTTCTTGGCAACGTCGGTAGGCACGCCAACATCTGCAATTGTAAGGTTGGGGTCCGGCGAAATCACGGTCCTGCTCGAAAAGTCGACGCGCTTGCCCGAAAGCGAGCCCCTGAACCTGCCCTCCTTGCCTTTGAGTCTCTGGGTCAGCGTCTTGAGCGGCCTGCCCGACCTGTGATGGGCTTGTGGGATACCAGACACTTCATTGTCAAAGTACGTCGTGACATGATATTGTAATAGGTCTACGAGGTCCTGCACGATGAGCGGCGGCGTCCCTGCCTCCTTGCTCTCCTTGAGGCGCTGGTTGACCCTGATGATGTCGACCAGCTTGTGCGTCAGGTCGTCCTCCGACCTGATGCCTGTTTCAAGTATGATTGAAGGCCTGACCGTCACCGGGGGCACCGGCAGCACCTGGAGCACGAACCATTCCGGCCTTGCCGTCTTGGGGTCGTAGCCCAAGAGCGACAGGTCTTCGTCAGGAACGTGGCTCAGCCTTTCGCGTATAGTGATCGGGAGGAGCCTATTTTCTCCGGCGTCAGTCTTTTCTACAAATATCGTCGGCTTTGTGAATATCAGGTCGTATTGTTCCTTGCTGCAGTGCGGGCAGACCTTGACCTTCTTGGACCGCTCGATTATCTCGTCCTTGATGTTTTCAAGCGTAATGACCGCATAAGCAGCCTTTGTGTCACGGATTTGCTTGTACTTTGTCAGCTCTTCCGGCTCGAGCTTGATCCTATTGCACGCCCTGCATGATATCAGCAATAGCTTGTGTATGTCGTCAACGAATGCGATGTGCAGCACAGGCTCTGCCAGTTCAATGTGTCCAAAGTGTCCGGGGCATTTTGCAGACGTGTTGCCGCAGGTGGCGCACTTTTGTCCCGGCTCTAGCGTCCCGAGCCTGTTATCCATAAGGCCGCCCTGCACCGGCATCCCGTCCTCGTCGTACGTTTCAGGCGCGGTGATCTCTGCCACAGAGAACTTGCGCACCTCTGTCGGCGACCATACGCTGAACTTTATTCCACCCAATATTTTTGCAGATTCTTCCATCATCCCAATCTACCCCCTTAGACCTTCTCCTTTACAAGCAGCCTGGGAGCGACATTGAGGCTCATCATCTCCTGCAAGAGCAGCTTGAACGCATAAGCTATAACCACGGACGATATCTTGGCCTTTTCGCCGCAGACGCGACAGACGTACCTGCGCTGTTTGATGTCATAATACGCAATCAGGCCGCAGCGCTCACAGACGTTGACCTCTGCCTTGTCCGATTCTTCCAAAAGCCTGTCCTTTAGCATCATTGACGCCCCATATGCGATAAGGCAGTCGCGCTCCATTTCGCCAAACCTCAGGCCACCGCCGCGTGCGCGGCCCTCGGTCGGTTGTTTTGTGAGCATCTGAACCTGTCCCCTTGCCCTGCTGTGAATCTTGTCTGCGACCATGTGATGCAATTTCTGGTAATAGACTACTCCGATGTAGACGTCTGCAGGGAACTTTCTCCCCGTTCTGCCGTCATACATCGCTTCCTTGCCCGTGTACTTGAAGCCGTAATGCTCCATCGCGCTCTTGATGTCGTCGCCTTTCTCTCCAAGGAACGCCGAGCCGTCGACGATCCTGCCGCGGAGCGATGCGGCCTTGCCTCCAAGCGACTCCATGAACTGGCCAACGGTCATCCTTGACGGGAATGCGTGGGGGTTGATCATAATGTCAGGCACCACGCCGTCCTCGGTGTACGGCACGTCTTCTTGGTTTACCAGCATGCCGATAACCCCCTTCTGACCGTGCCTTGAGGCAAACTTGTCGCCGATCTCGGGTATGCGCATGTCACGAACACGAATCTTGTACATCTTGCCGCCTTCGACTGACTGTGTAACTATTACTGTGTCGACGACGCCGTTTTCTGACGGCCTGACTCCGACTGAAGTGTCGCGCCTGTATGGGCCCTTGACCTCGAACTCTTTGTACTCTTCCATGAACCTTGGCGGCGACGTCCTGCCAATCAGTATGTCGCCGCCATTGACCACAGCCTCGTGCATTATCGCGCCGTCCTGCTCGAGCAGACGATAGGCTTTCTCTCCCCTGTAACCCCGGATGTTGGCGTCTGCCTGAGGCAGCTCGAAATTGTCCTTCATGCCGCCCGGGTACTGCTTGGCCTCCGCTTCGTAGATCCTGTAAAAGAACGTCCTGCCAAGTCCCCTGTCGACTGACGACTTGTTGAACACTACGGCGTCTTCGATGTTGTAGCCTTCAAACGGCAGTACTGCGACGACTGCGTTCTGGCCCGTCGGGCGGTCTTCCAATCCAAGCAGGTTTATCGCCTTCGTGCTCACCACCGGCGTCTGCGGGTACAGCATGAAGTGCTGTCTGACGTACGTGCTTGCGTTCATCAGCGGCGTCGAAAAGCCAAGGCTCTGCTTTGCCATCGCGCTTTCGTAGGTGTTCCTCGGCGACTGGTTGTGCTCCGGGTACGGGATGATAGAAGCGCCCACGCCCAGGATTGCAGATGGGAATATCTCCAGGTGTGTGTGCTTTTGCTCCAGTTTTTTCGGATCAATTGCGACGTAGCAGTTCTCCTCTTCGTTTGCGTCAATAAGCTCTACTACTCCCATGTAGAGGAGGTCGTTCCACGAAAGGAACTTTTTAGACACCTTTTCAATCACTTCGTAAGTAACAAGCGGCCTGTTGTCCCTGATTACCACGAGCGGCCGTAGCACGCGGCCGGCATTGCAGCTGATGTAGAGGCGCTTTGTGGCGTTCTCGTTCTGCGAGCTGTAAAGGTAGATTCCGACGTGCGGATGGATCTTGCCAGACCTCCTCATAGACCTCAGAGTGTCTGCAAGGTGATCTCCCTTTTCGACGTAGCCTATGAGCCGGCCGTCGACGAACACTCTTGTGCCTGACTCCCTCAGGTCTACGTTGGCGTCTTCTACGTTCTGCACGCCAAGCTCATACAGCTTTTCCGTGACCTCGGCGCTCTGGGCGTTGACCGAAATTATTGCGGATAATGCAAGGTTCTTGACCAGTCCGCAGTTAGAGCCTTCAGGGGTCTCAGCAGGGCAGATCCTGCCAAAGTGCGTCGCGTGCAGATCCCTTGCCTCAAAGTTGGGCTGGCTCCTGCTGAGCGGTGACTGGATCCTACGCAGGTGCGAAATGGTGGACATGTAGTTTGTCCTGTCCAGTAATTGCGTGACGCCGACTCTACCCCTGCCCCAGTTGCCTGTCGCGATGGCGTTGTTCAGCTTGTCAGAAACAATGCCAGGCCGAACGGCTGCAGCGACTGCGTTTATGCCACGTTTTTGTCCCGAGCGCTCCAGCTGGTACTTCATGTCGCGTATCAGGTTGCGGAAAGCGGTCCTGAACAGGTCGGCCAGCATCTGGCCGGCGAACTTGATCACCTTGTTGCCATAGTGGTCTTTGTCGTCTGAGTCTATCCAGCCCATCTTGAGCTCGATCAGCTTGCTTGCCGCTTCGCCCAGGAACAGCGCCTTTTCATGCCTGTTGTCTGGGTTCTTGCCAATGTGCGGAAGAAGTCCCCAGTCAAGCAGCGTCTCTGCCCTCTTGATCTGGAATTCCTCCAGCATGCCGGGCGCGATTCTCTTGGAAATGTAGACTATGGCGTCCCTGCTGGTGTTAACGTCGCCGGCCTTTTCAAACGAAGGCTCCAACTCGTCCTGAATTATCTCGTTGAGAGAAACCGAATCGGCGATGTCCTTGTCAGCCTCTAGGCCGAGCGCTCGAATAAGCGTGATAAGCGGAATGTCTACCGGCGAGCCTGGGATCTTAGTCACTATCGAGCCGTCAGGGCGCATCACAAGCTCGAGCTTTGCTCTGTAGCCTACGATTGAAGAGTACACCTTGGCCTTGTAAAGCAGGGTGCCGGTTGTTTCCTCGGCGTCCACGATTATCTTGTTGTATGACAGGTCTTCAAGCCCCACGATAACGCGCTCTGAGCCATTGATGACGAAATATCCGCCAGGGTCGCGCGGGTCTTCGCCAAACTCGACAAGCTTGCTCTCAGGCAGGTTGTGGAGTATACACGTGTTGGACTTGACCATCACCGGCATGTCGCCGATGTGGATAAAACGCGATTCCAGTATCTTGCCATCCTCGACTACGCTGCATTCAAGCATCACCGGCGAAGCGTAGGTCAGGTTGCGGAGGCGGGCTTCCATCGGCGCGACGTGTGTTATAGAGCCGTCAAGTTCCATTATTCTTGGCTGCTGGAGCTTTATCTTGCCCAGCTTGATCTTATACGGGTATTCCGCAGTTTCAATTTCGATCTCGCCAACTTCGTCGATAATGCTCTGGAGTCCGCGCTCCATGAATTCGTTATAAGAGGTCAGGTGCTGCCTTGCAACGCCTTCCCTTCGCAAAATGTCATTGATGATCGGCCACATTTCAATAGAATTCTCTATCATTGCAGACTCAACCCTCTACGACGTATCGGTAATATACACTTTCACCCGCCGTCGGACTCTTTCTCGTGATCTTGATGACGTCGCCGGGCCGGACGTCAAGGTCTTCAAGTGCCTTGTCGCTTATCATTATGTACGGCAGCTGACTTGGCTTGGTGTTGTACTTTTTCAAGATCTCTTCTGCGTCTTTCTTGGACAGGATTTCGTGCTTTGGCTGGTAGGCATGGTTCGTTATCTTGATGACCTTCTTTTCAGACAATGTAACGCACCTCCACACAGGAAAATAGCTTTTGCTCGAGGGAAAACATCAAATCCAAATTTATTGAATATCGGGTGAGCATATATAAGTATTCGCAATTTATTGGCCAGGAATTTGATTTTATTTTGAAAATTAAGAAGGCATAATTATTTAGGCTGTCCAAAATGGTCTGAAGTATTAGAGTTTCTACACAAAAAGGATAAATAGCAATGCAATTATAGCGTGTTAGGTGTGCATGAGGGATAATGGACTATAAAACATATGCACTAATGGCAATATTACTGGCATCTGTTGCATCTGTTGCACTGGTAGGTGCAGCGTATGCACAGACAAGACTGACAGTAGAGACAGACGCTGAGAGCTACAAGACAGGCGACACAATTACAGTTTCAGGTCAGCTGAACGCGACAACCATCAACACGAACATACTGTTACAGGTGCTCGACGAGCAGGGTAACCGGGATAGGTTCGATCAGTTCCCCGTAGCTGCAGACGGATCGTACAGCTATTCGTTTACAGCAGGTGGCCTGATGAACACCAATGGAACTTACACTGTAAGGGTGAACTACAAGACCACAGAAGAGGAAACAACATTCGAATTTGTATCTACAGAAGGACCAAGACCGGCATGGAGACCAATTGACGTAAATATCAATGGAACGAACCACCGTATCGAATACATGATAACTGGAAGTGGCAATAGACTAGACGGGATCACAGGCGATGTCACAACAATTTCGTTCATCGCAGAACTGACAGCACAATCGGATGGAATACTGTCTCTAAGATTCAATGAGGAGATCTTTGATGCGGACGTGGAATTCGTAGCATTCGTAGATGAAATACCGTTCGACGGCGAACTAGCACCAGGACCAGGCGCAACAAATACGATCCACATTGACTTTGAGGCAGGCACAGAACAGATCGAAATACTTGGCGACCACATCATTCCAGAATTCGGAGCTATAGCTGCAATCATATTGGCCATCGCAATCGTCGGAATAATTGTGGCAACTACAAGGTACAACAAGTTCAAGTTCGCTCCAAGGCTGTAAAACAGCCTCTTTTCCTTCTTTTTATTATTTGAACGACCCAGCGAAAGGTATTGGAAAATGGGGCCTTCGGAGGGATTTGAACCCTCCTCAAGCGGTTTCTGCCGAAAAGTTTCTTAAGAAACCGGCCACAGCCGCCTATACTGACCAGGCTATACTACGAAGGCCGCCAGAAAATTTGGCGGCCGCAACAGTATATAATCGTTCAATCATTTGCCTGGCAGGATGCCGACGCGGACGGTTTCAACGCCCAAGTCCTCGAGCCGCCCCGCAAGGCCGTTGAGGCCTATCGAGTCGCCGGCCAGGTGCCCCATGACAACAAGGTTGCCCTCCAGTTTGTCTTCCCTCATTTTCGTCAGGTCGCCATAGTCGACGTGCAGGTAAATGACGGTGGAAACACCGTGCTGGAAATAAGCCCTTGCAATGTGGTAGCCGCCGTTTGTACCTGCCGCCACAATCAGCGCCCAGCGGCCAGCCTTGCTCTTTTCGCTCCCAAGCCTAGTCTGCACTCTAGTAGCCGCGTGCCTGAATTCAGGTATCTTGCTGATGGACTTTACAATGTCTGACACGTATTCCGTCCTGCCTGATTTGATAGCTTTCAGTATTACCTGCCGCATGTATTCGTCGCAGGGCTGGTGGATGTTGACAAGCGGCATGCCAAGCGCCTTTGCCGCGCCGACAACGGCGCTGTAAATGTCGGCGTGGTTACGCGTCTCAACCCGCTCCTTGAGCTTCTCAACGGCCTCTCCGGCGATTTTCTTTGGCACGCCGTGCTCTACCATAAAGTCAACATGCCTGTCAAACACTTTGTAAAAGTTGACATGGGCCACTGCGAGCGGGTGGTGCGCAATGACAGCGTCGCATCCGAGCTGCCTTGCAAGCATCAGCTCTGCAGTCCCGACGTCGATTGCAATCAGGACTTTTTTGATGTTCCTGCCCTTTACGTGCACAGCGCTATCTGCAGGCATCTTTTGCCAGCCTGCAAGCTCGAGCCCGGCTTTCATAATCCTTTCAGTGTCGACGGCCATGGCTACAAGACTGTGCAGTGCAAAATTTAAATCTGATCTGCATGTATTGCAAAATGCATGAGCTGCTCTGATGAGCGCGTTTCGCATTCGACTGACAACCTGATCCAGATTACGCCCCAGCTGAAGGCAAGGCTGCAGAAGGCGAAATACGGCGTCTACAACCACTCTGCAGTGGAACTGTGCCACTGGACGAAAAAGTCGTTTGCAAACGAGGGCAGCTGCTACAAGCACAAGTTCTACGGCATCTCAACCCACCAGTGCATGGAGATGACGCCGACTGCAATGAACTGTGAGAACAGATGCATATACTGCTGGCGCCCGACAGAATTTTACGACACATTGCAGATGCCGGAGGAGCTGGTGGATGAACCCGACGTGATAGTCGAGCAATTGATGGCAGAGCGGAAAAAGCTGATAAACGGATATTACGGCAACGCAAAGAACGACAAGAAAAAACTTGACGAATCGCTGCTGCCGGCCCATTACGCCATTTCGCTGTCCGGCGAGCCCACGATGTATCCCAAGCTGCCGCAGCTGATAAGATATTTGAAGTCGCTCAAGGCGACCAAGTCGATATTCCTTGTGACAAACGGGCAGGAGCCGGACATGCTCAGGAGGCTGGCTTCCGAAGACGCGCTACCCACCCAGATCTACCTGTCAACCAACGCGTCAAACAAAAAGATGTTCCACCAGATCAACAGGCCTATGCATAAGGACGCGTGGGGTCGGTGGTGGGAGAGCCTGCGGTTCCTTGCCACGGTCCGCACAAGGACGGTGCTCCGCATGACCCTGATAAGGGGATACAACGACGGCCCGGATTTTGTTGGCGATTTCGCGGAAATGATGGCGCAGGGAGACCCGCACTTTATCGAGCTGAAATCGTACATGCACATCGGCATGTCGAACCAGCGGCTGGAACAGGATCACATGCTCGAGATGTACGAGGTGAGGGACTTTGCTGCGAAATTGTGCGAAAGGATGCCCCCGTTCGGGGTGATGGACGAAAGCGAGGTTTCAAGGATTGTGGTGCTGCAGAACCATGAGCGCTACACCGACAGGTGGATCAAGGAATACCTGACGCAAACCTATTAGCCCCCCCGCATGTTTGCTAATTCATCCCATGTATAGAGGCGGGACGGTTCTTGCCGTTGCTCTTGCAGTCTCTGTTATCGGCTCGTCCTGCTTTCCTGCTTATTCGCAAACCGGCTCGCGCCCGGGCTACATTTACGATCATGCAGACATCATCAGCGACGGCTACGAAGCGCTCATTGACGACTATGTCAGGCGCGTGGACGCCAACACTACAGCAGAGATCGTGATCTACACTATTCCGAGCTTTGTGGGGCACGGCATAACAAAAGAAGGGCAAGAAATACAGGACAGGGATATGCTTGCAAATTACATCTTTAATGAAGTGCCCCTGGACGGGGTCAAGGGCATAGGAAAGAAGGGCGAGGACAACGGGTTGCTCATTCTGTATTCGCTAGAGCGCGACGCCGGT
>DATEUD010000053.1:0-6240 GCA_035283265.1 Nitrososphaera sp. | reverse complement strand
AGCGCCTGCGCCCCCGTATATGTGACTGTGGCCCAATAAAGCTATAAGCTTTGTGGACAATTTTTCCTGACTAGATACCCGCATTTTCGGCACGAAAAAGAATCACAAGATTTAAAGGATGGCTAACGACCTTGTCGCAATATGCCGAAGAAGAGAGCGAGCAGGGGACGATCAAAGGGAGGCAAAGGCAGCTCTGGCACAGTTCATTGCAGCCAGTGTGGTGCTCTGGTTCCACGGGACAAGGCCAAGAAAGTCACCGGAAGGATAACGCTTGTAGAGCCGACGCTTGCAAAGGAACTGAGGGCAGCAGGTGCTTACATACCATTATCGACTGACGTAAAATTCTATTGCGTGTCATGCGCAGTGCACAGGGGCATCGTCAAGGTAAGGTCCGAGGCCGACAGGCGCACTGCAGGTAAGCTCAGATAAAAGACAATTTTTTTGCAGTCGCCGCTATTCTCTGGATCAGCGTGATGCCTGCCACAATTGACACTATTATCACGGCCCACTGCATCCCGGACTGTCCGTCAGCTGCAAGGCCAAGGGGAATCATGCCGATTATCGCAAGGATCAGCATCCGCTCGGCACGCTCGCCTATTCCGACACCTTTTAGCTCGACGCCAAGCGACTCGGCCCTTGCCCTTGTGTAACTGACAAGGAGAGACACACCTAGCGCGACCAGGCACCAGAACGGGCTTGCAAGGTTTCCATAGGCAATGCCGGCAAAAATCACCACTTCGGATATCTTGTCAAAGGACGAATCGAGAAACGCGCCCTTTTTCGACGCCTGCTTTGTTACGCGCGCAACGCTGCCGTCAACTATGTCAAAGAAGCCCGAAATCAGAAGGAGCGCGCCGCCAATGACCGCCGCCAAGTACCGTGAGTACCAATCTACACCAATGAAGACAGGGGAGGCGTACGCGATGCCTGCGGCAATCGATATCGCCAGTCCGACGCCGGTCCAAAAGTTTGCTGACAGGCCTGTAGAGGCAAAGCTCGTGCCCAGTTTAGTCATCGCAGGCTGGAGCGAATCCCTCAGCTTGTTGAGCAATGATTTTTCAACAGGATTCTTACATAATAATTTATTCACAATAAAAAGAGGGGTCAGTTGAGCTTTTCTTTTGCCTTCCCGACGCGGTATCCCGTCTCGAGGTCCCTGTCAGGGTCGCGGGCTTTGTTTGCAACTGCCTTGGCGCCGGCCTTGACCTTGTCTGCGGCGTCTTCCATGCCGCGCTCGGCCTCTGTTTTCCTGTCGTCCTTGTAGTTGCTGCATCCTTTCCAGCAATCACCGAGGCGACTCTGGCCATAAAGATGATGGGCCTCTGGACCTAGCTGGCAGGCATGATGCGGTAGAGGTTGCCGCCAAACGTTAGGATATAGAGGTACCCGTCAGGGCCGGTTTCAATATCGGTTATGCCGGGGAAGCCCGTGCCAAAGGTGATTTCTTCCACCTCACTGTTGTTGTCGGCCACCAAGTCCTCAAGACCTCCATTGCCAAGCTCCAGGCCATCCCTTTCGTCGTTGACCGTAAAAAAGTACAGGTTGCCGTTTTTGATATCGCCCACAAAGATGTTGTGCGCGTACCTTTCTCCGAGTTTCGTGGAGTTCAGGAACTCGATGTCGGTTATCCCCTCCGCCTGGCGCCAGCTGAACACGGGGTCGGCATAGTGGGACCCTTCAAGCTGCACCAGGCTATCTGCTGTCCTGCTCCCCCTGGCGATAGGACCCATGACCTGCTCCCAGCCGCTGTTAAAGCCGGGTTCGACCACATTTATCTCGTCATAGTCGGCAGGGCCGTTCTCGCTGTCCCACAACACCCCTGTCAGCGGGTCAAAGTCGATGCCAAAGCTGTTACGTATGCCGTACGCGTAATACTTGCTTGTGCCGTTGACGGCATTTCCGTTGCGGTCGACCCTGAGTATGACTGACGTGTTGTCGGGCTCGGGGCCGGACCTGTAGTTCTGAAGTACTCCGTTCCTGTTCAAGTCCCCTATCACTGCGAAGAGCATCCCGTCAGGCCCAATCGCAATCTTGCCCCCGTCGTGGTTTGGGCCGGGCTGGCCGGGCAGGTCAAGCACAAGCGTGCCCCCGGTAATGTTGCCGGCGCCGTCCAAGTCGTACCTGTAGACCCTATTCCTTACTTCGTCGCCGGCCTGTTCGGTATAGTAGAGGTACACCGTCTTTGCTGTCGTGCCGGTGGCGTTTGCGATCGCCACGCCGAGCAGGCCGCGCTCGTTGTTGTTCTCGACAGACACCTCAAATACGTGGTCCGGCTGCAGGGCGCCGTCTGAGACAAGGCGCACCCTACCGTTGTCTTTCTGCAGGATCAGGATGTCGTCGTGGTCCAGAAATGCCATGCTGGTCGGGAGCGCCAATCCCTCGATCACCTTTTCAACCTTCAGGCCTGGGTCCGAAATCGTGGGCGGGTTCGGGTCAGGCAAAACGCTGAAGATGTCGTTGTTGTTGCTGACAGTGGTGTTATTCGGGACAGGCGCGCCGGTGTTGTTTGCCGGCCTCGGATCAAATCCGCCGTTGCTTAATCCAACGTAGCTCAGCGAGATCGATGCGCTTACCACAACTGTTGCCGCGATCATTGAAAAAATTATCGCTTGCTTTCTGTCCATCCAAGATTAAATATCGATTTCTCGTTATTATGCATTCTAGAGGACAATAGAGTACCCGGAAACTCGTTCAAGCTTGAAAAAATGTATTGGAACTACAGTAGTATTTTACATAAATTTTATTACGAATACAGGCTTGATTTGCATGATGACGCTGGATTCTGCTGCTGTGCCGGGGCCAAAGCATTCTGCGCGTGACAACCGGATCACGATTGAAAGTCTGCTTTACGTCGTCAGGATGGCTGAAGACCGTTGCGGCGCTGTCCTGAACAAGCAAGCCAGAAAACGGTACGGAAACTACAGGGGCGCCTCCACAGTGATAAACAGGCTCGTCCAGTGCGGCATGATAATCGAGCGCATCGTCAGGGACGAGCGCCAGGTACCCCGGGTTTCTTGTGCGATAGCCGAAAAGGGCAAGGCGGCCGTCCAGTTGTTTGAAGACTGGTAGCCTTGGCAGACATTGTTCCAACGATGTCGACTGTGTTGCCGCCGATGTAGCTGGTGCCGTCATACCTTACCCGGTAGGTGTTGCTCCCATCGATCTGGTCCGTTGTCCACATTGATAGTTCAACCCTGCCGGACCCGCTGAACTCTATGCAAATCTTGTCGCCGGACTGTACGACGTGCGCGGCGGCGAGCCCTTTGTATACAAAAGCCCTGACGACTCTTTGCCCGCAGGCATCAACAACGAAGTGAAGTGAGGGCGATCGCAGGTCCGGACATGATGCCGCTTGGCGTGCCAGAGCGAGGCAGCCTGGGCGTGGCGCTTGAGGCGTCCGGACTGCCCGAAGGGGATCAGTTCATGATCACATTTGTCTGCATGGCAAATGCCGAGAGTCCGGTGCCTGCAGAGATCCTGTACGCCGTCCAATTGCCGTTTTATGTAGCAGAGAATTCGCAGGCGGAGAGCAATGCGACCGGCCTAGAGATCAGGGACTCGTTTGTAAACCGAGATCCACTGCAAGATATGCACGGCAGTTGAACTTCTTGATTCAGTCGAGCAGGCAAGTGTTGCTTACACTGCCAACGCTACTAACTTGACAGGCGCGACAAGGTTTGCATTCTAGGCGATGGACGAATGCGGAGGCGAAAACGTGATGTTCAAGGTTGCAGCCATAGTGCAGGACAATGCAACAGCCTACTCCAACACTACAAACGTGACCCTTTACGGCAAATGGAAAAGTTATGAAAGAGACCTTGCTGGCGCAGATCTGCAGTGAATTATGCAACTGTTTGGCTTTGAAGTGAACAACGGTCAGGCCTTCTACATAACAGGTACGGCCTACTGCTAGCGCCGCTTATAACGTGGTCCACCCATCACAACTTGGTTGGACGGCAGAAAAGATCTTGTCGACTGCGTCAAGAGCCTGTACGCGATGGGCCTCACCACTTCTGTGTCTGGCAACCACAGCGTCAGGACAGGCAAATCCATGTGGATCACGCCTTCTGGTTTCCCCCGCTACAGGATGCGAACGTCTGACCTTATCAGGGTGGACCTGAAAACCGGCAAAGTAGTTGGCAAGATGAAGCCGAGCATCGAGCTTGGCATGCACAGAGAAATCTACAATGTGCGCCCGGATGTCAACGCGATCGTCCACACTCACAGCCCTTTTACAATCGGGATTTCAATATCTGCGAAATTCCGGCACGTCATTGAAGAAGCCATGATAGTGGTAGGCGAGCCGGCAGTCGTCGCAAACAGGCCATCCGGCTCTATCGAGCTAGCAAGGGCGGTGTCAGATGAATTCAGAAAGGGCACTAGGGTTGTCATTATCAAGAATCACGGAGTGGTCGCCGGCGGCAAGGACATACACCACGCCCGCGCAATAGCAGAGTCGCTTGAAGAATGGTCAAAGATACTAACGGTGGCGCAGGTGTTTGGCGGCGCCTCTGACTGGCTCGGCTAGACGCCCAGAATCTGCTTGAGAAGCGCCCTGTAGTCGACCTTTTCTTTCTTGCTTCCAGGCGACGGGAGCTCGAATATTAGCGGGATCGGCCTCTTTGCCCTGAGGCTTGTCAGCTGGTAGCGGATTTCCTTGCCAATGTCGTCGCTCAGGAGCACCAGCCCCACTCCGCTGTTTTCGTCCATCCTGTTTATTTCGGTGAGCGCCTCTGACGGGGTTTCAACCTTTACCCCCTTGACGCCGGCAAGCTGGAAACTGGTGACAAAAACGCGGCTGCCTATTGCGACTATTCGCATCCCGTTCGCCTTTAATTCCAGTCCCTTTTTATTTCTTTAGGACAGAAAACGACTTATACCGTCACATGCTAGAGTAGGTGAATTGGCTGCAACAAAATCCGTGATTCTAATGCTCATGATCGCGTCGCTGGCCTCCGGTGCGCTGGCGGTGCTTCTGGTCCTGTCGATAGGGGCGGGCTCAATGCTCTTCATTTCTATACCGGGCTTTGTTGTGGGGGCTTTCTTTGCATTCAAGTATGCCATGTTCAACAGGTCGAAGGCAAGGGAAGAAGAGCACAAGCGCAGCAGGGGTCGCCACAGGCACTAGCCTGCAAGCATAATGTAGACAACGACTGCCGCAAGGCACGCGAACAATACTATGGTAGCCTTCCACAAGCCAGAGCTGGCCTTGTCGCTGATGTCCCACATGCCGCCCCCTATGTTACTCGGCCTGTAGCGCCTTTTGATCTCCTCGTAGCTGTAGACCGTGGAAAAGTCTGCGGGCGGCGTCCACCTTGGAGTCGGGCATGGCCTTTGCTGCTGGAAGATGCTGGTGTCGTAGTTCTTCCTTGCCTGATCATCTGAAAGCACTTCGTACGCCTCCACTATCTTCACAAACTTTTGCTTTGACTCGTCAGAATTCCTGTTCTTGTCAGGGTGGTATTTCAGTGCCAAATGCCGAAAAGACTTCTTTATCTCGCCCTGCGTGGCGCCCGGTGACACTTCCAGTATCTCGTAGTAATTTGGCACGTCCGTACCAAGAGCGGGACGGATAAATAATTATTTTCATTAAAGCCCGGCGCGTTCCGCCCTATCTTTCAGCGCCTTGTTCATTTCCTCAAACCCCTGCTTTACGTCTGTGTCGAGGCTCTTGCCAAAAATCGAAGTGAGAAGCCCGTCAAACACTTCCCGGTGGACGAACCGGACTCGCCCTGGCTGCAGCTGCTCAATTGTGAAAATGTGCTCGCTGTTCAAAAACCAGCTCTTGCCCAACCATCGGAGCTCGCGGCCTTCTTCGACCCGGGTAACCGTCGGCCCGTACTTTCTGTTCTTGCCGCCGGGGGTTTTAATGTGGATCTCGATCCTGCTTCCCTCCTTTGCCTGGCCTATTACCCTATTGATGAAAGGGTTCCACTGGCCGTACCTTTCAAAGTCTGTGACTATCTTCCAGACCCTCTCCAGGCTGGCGTTGATCTCGATCTCTGTGTGGATCTCTTTCACTCCAGTATATGAAATCGCATTTTATAATTAGTTTCTGCTTGTGAACTCGATCCTGATCGAGTCGCCCTGCCTGAGCGGTATGTCAAGGAAGCTCCCGTCAGTGTGAAGGCTGTCGTTTACGTACACCTGCGTGTTATAGTTTTTCAGGTCGTCCCCTATCCAGAAATACAGGACATGTCCCAGCGTGAATTCGTGCGGTCTCCTGTACCCGACGTGGAT
>DATEUD010000052.1:0-8205 GCA_035283265.1 Nitrososphaera sp. | reverse complement strand
CCTCAAGCACGTTGTTTAGCTGGGCGTTTTCAGATATAATCCTAATGAGGAATGTCGGGCGGCTCTTTTTCGTCGTCCCGGGGAACACCGTCACATCCTTGGACACTTCTGACAGCCGCTCCACCAGGTTGCCGACGAGCTCGCCCGACACGTCGTCGATATTTGTCTCCACGACGCACACCGTGTCCTTGGTAGTTTTGGCAACAATGCCCGCCGTGCCTACCAGCACGCGCACAACATTGGCAAACCCTTCAAACTTTTTCGTGCCGGCACCATAGCCGATCTTTTCCGGCGCAATACTGGGGTAGTAGTTGACGCTGCCAGAAGCCAGGTTGACTAGCATGGCAGCCCCCGTCGGAGTCGTCAATTCCTCTTCAGCCTGCCCGCCAACGATCACGAATTGTTTGCCCTTGAAGATTTCAATGATGGCGCTTGCCGGGTTTGGGGTGGTGCCGTGGGAAAATTTCAGCAGGCCGCCGCCGACTGCCACCTTCGTTGAATATATTCTGGCGTCAAACAGCCTGAGGTCCTGGAGCGCCATTGCGCAGCCAACCAGGTCTGCAAGGGTGTCGATGCTTGAGGCTTCATGCAAATGAACACTGTCAAAGCCCTCGCCGTGGATTTTGGCCTCTGCGGAGACTATCGTCTTGAGCGATTCCAGCGCAAACGTCCTAGCCCTCTGATCAAGCCCGAGCGAGTCACAGCAGCGCGCAAGCGAGCGGTGCATCTCTGCTCCCTTGCGCTCGTGCACGCTATCAGTGTATTTCATCAGCAGCTGCGTGGCTGCAAAGCCGTGCGATGCCGCCTTCACAAAATCTGCCTTGGCTATCTTACTCCCCTTCAAAAAGTTCTGGCATGCAAAGATCGCGTCTACGACCTTGCTCTTGTTGGCGCCAGCGTCCACCAAGCTTGCCATCAGCATGTCGCCGGCTATCCCGGCTACCTGTGCATCTATGACCGCAATCCTTGCCATAACCACACTAGCTGGCACTTTTGTTTTATATCACGTTTGTGCTTTACCTCTGAACATCAAAGTCATAGTCTGCTGGAATGTCTTCAGGAGGCTGGCCATACACAAGGACTATCTGCTCGAGCGATTCCAGCTGAACGTCCCTGTAATTTCCTTCGACCTGACCGCCGTTGACGTATGCAGTCGCATTCTTCCCGGACACAGAATCAAAGAGCCCGTTTGAGTCCCGGGTTTGCTCCCATACGTCAATGAGTTGCCCAAGCGTGAACTCCCTTGTTTGGGGGGCTTCTATGTGTATGAGACCAGAAGTATCGTGCGTATGAAGCCAGTACAGGCAAGAAGGCGTGGAGAGAATCCCAACGTCGCCAGGAACTTGCTGCCGCTGGCCGTCGACAAATACATCAAGGTGGGTATGGATGTGGTAATTGAGCTGCTCTGTCCTATTGCATTCCACCCCGCTTATTGCTGCCGCCTGAGCCGGCTGGTACAGAACGGCTCCAGCAGCAGCGGCTGCCGCCAGCGCGATAATAATCGGTATAATGATCATCATATATTTCCTGTTTCTGCGCCGGCCCGCAGCAAAGTAACTGTCATCCCTTTTCTTCTTTGACAATTTGCTACTGACTTGACATGCCGCTCAATTTAAAGCTGATCCAGCTTCCAGTCACAATTTATATAAGTAATCTCGGTTGCAACTTCGAGCATGACAATTACAATAATCGGGTCTGGCAAGGTTGGCGCCTCAGCCGCGCTAAACTGTGGCCTGCGGGAGCTTGACAGGGATATACTGCTTCTTGACATCGTGCAGGGCCTGCCCCAGGGGGAGGCGATGGACATCAACCACCAGCTATCCGAGAGAGGCTCTGACTCGGTGGCACGGGGCTCCAACAACTATGAAGACATGCGCGGCTCCGACTATGTCGTACTCGTGGCCGGCGTAGGCAGAAAGCCGGGCATGACAAGGATGGACCTGCTCAAGACAAACGCCGGCATAGTCAAGGATGTCGCCGGCAAGATTGCATCGTATGCCAAGGATGCCACTATCGTTGTTGTGACAAACCCGCTTGATCCGATGACGTATCTTGCACTCAAGACCGTGGGCTCAAAGAAGAGCAAGGTAATGGGGATGGGCGGCATGCTAGACCTGTCAAGGTTCAAGAGCTTCATCCAGGACGCCACCAAAATTTCGCGCGACTCTATCCAGGCGATGGTGATAAGCGAGCACGGCGAAAACATGCTGCCGCTGACAAGGTTTTCCTCAATAGGCGGGATTCCGTTGCATGAATTCATCTCAAAGGACAAGGCGATGGAAATATTCGAGAAAACTAGGAAGGTAGCGGCCGAAGTAATTGCGCTAAAGGGCGCGACAGTGTACGCGCCGGGCAACGCGGTCGCAACAATGCTCGAATCAGCAATCCGGGACAAAAAGCTGGTAATCCCAGTTTCGGCGCTGCTTGAAGGCGAGTACGGCGTCTCTGATTTGTGCATCGGTGTTCCGGCAGTCATTGGCGTCGGCGGAGTCGAGCGAATAGTCGAGCTAAAGCTGGACGGCTTTGAACAGGACATTTTCAACAAGGGTGTTGCTAGCGTGAAGGCAGCGGTCAAGGCACTTCCGCTTTAAACCCTTTTATTCTCTTTTTGCGGACTAGCTGGCTGACCGATGGACTTACACACGATCCTGGATAGGTTTGCAAACGGCAGCCTGAGCCTGTCAGACGTAGAGAAAGAAGTCGCTATCCACGCGATTGAAAAGATTGGCGACATTGCCAAGCTTGACGTCGGCAGGGAGACGAGGAAGGGCATGCCAGAGATCATTTTTGCAGAGAACAAGGAGTACAAAGACATCATCAGGATCGCGCTTGCCTCCATCCGCCGCAACGGCCAGGCAGTGGTCAGTAGGATAAGGAAGAACGAGCTATCCAAGGTAGCAAGCGCGCTAAAGAAAAAAGGACTGGTGGTCGACGCCGGCAGGAATAGCACTACGCTCCTTGCTTCCGACAAGTCGTTTGGCCGGAGAATGACTGGAGCAAAGATAGGGATAATGGCGGCCGGCACATCGGACATTGGCGTCGCAGAAGAGGCGCGGCTTGTCGCCAAGGCGATGGGCTGCGACACAATAGCCAGTTATGACGTCGGCATTGCCGGTATGCACAGGTTATTTCCCGCGCTCAAGGAAATGGCTGCGCAGAACGCAGGAGCCATCGTTGTCGTGGCAGGAATGGAAGGCGCGCTTGCGTCCGTGGTGGCATCAGTGGTCGACATTCCGGTCGTGGGCGTACCGACCTCGATAGGCTACGGCTTTGGCGCAAACGGCATCGGAGCACTTGCGTCGATGCTGCAGAGCTGCACCCTTGGCCTGGCGGTGGTCAATATCGACAACGGAGTCGGTGCCGGAGCGTACGCGGCGTCGATCGCAAATAGAATGACGAGGAAATGAGGGAATCCTAAAACGTTAATGGAAATGTACACTATGTCAGCTCAGGCATTATTATGACCTAGCCTGCATCCAAGATTCAAGTTTTTCCTATTACGCCGGTTTCTGAAGTAGTAAGATTTGTATGGTATTTCCCGCGGTTACATCAAGCTTCAATTCCTTGACCAAGCCACCTATCATGGGTGATAGATTTTGGAACCTTGACCGTGAACCTAAAGCTAACTGGCGTGACCTTGAGCCAGTGATTTACCATGAATGTGTTTGGAATGCGATAGAAAGAAGAGTCGATTTCGAAGTAATCAAAGACCTTGCTGTAATACACTAAATACTTTTTTGCCCCAAGCCCCTTTGGGTAGAAATGGCCGTCCCAGGCGCTGTAGCTCCAGCCAGAGCAGCCTATATAGAGTTGCAATAATGGATTTATCCGAATGTGCTATTTCTTTCTACCTTTTATGGCTGTAAATTCATAATGTATCAGTTCTTTGCAGATGGGTTTTTTGGCTTTGTTCTAAGTCTGGTGTGGCAACATGGACACAATGATGCCTTCCATTCAATAAAAACCTGGCAGGTGGCGCAGTGTTTGTAACCTTCTAGATAATAGCTGCCGCGCTGTGTCTTGCGAGCCAAATACTTATGACAAATTCCATGACACTCAACCGGCAGAACCACAAACCCCATGCCTCATAATCGATGAGGTGTTTAAATCTCTGGGTTAACATGGTTAATCCATTCTTAATACTAGTTCTGTTCCAAAGCATACACCCCCGTTCGTCTCGGAGCGTCGAGATCGAGGCTATCCGCATGCACATTCCGGTTCAAACTTACCCTCCCTCTCCCCTCAAGGTGCCAGCTCCGTTATAACAAGCTGCATTCAGCTTCACGTATGCCCATAACATTAGATGAATCAATCAAGAAGCATCTTGAAAACGAGCGGAAATATCTGCATCCGTCGAGAAGTGTACTGTAATTCAACGACACGCGCAATTGCATATCAGGATATTCGAGCAAACACCCAAGGATTCAAACATGATAGAAAGGCGCGTCGCCATGAAGAAAAAGGAAAAGGACCAAGCGCATGAAGCCGTCAGGATTTAGGAATTATCCACAGAAATTGAAGTGCCAATGCCTGAAATTAGTTGTGGGTTGAATTGCCTTTCAATCCTCATAATGCTCACAATGTATATAGCTTTATTCCTTTTGTTTATGCCAGTTAGTGGAAGAAAACTACGATCGAATGCTTCGTGTACTGCCGAACATTTGGAATAACCAAAAAGGGTGGTCGCCATTCAACCGAGATTATTTCTGGCATGTGTCTTTTTACGTATGTAGGCAAAAATACCTACCCCAGCAGCGACCAAAACAATAATGCTAACTATGACAGGGTCCACGTAATACGCACAGAGCGTCCAAGAAAGAAAGACATCGCATATATGCTCAGGAGCAGTTTGAAGAATGGTCACATCAAAGTGCATAATTATTATTTGAAAGCAAGAGATGATAAGCCTTTCCAATTCTCTAGAATACCACGGTTGACCCTGGTATATGGCGGCCTAGCTTTAGGCTATAACCCATACCATAGCCTGTGCGATAATACGTACTAAAGTAAGGATGACAATTCAAGCCCCTTGTCTATACCCCTTAATGTCATGGGGTCGGCGGAATTTGAACCGGGAGTTCATCCTACATAATCACTACTTTTGTGATAACCCAATGGCTACTTTTGTTTAAGCCGAGTTTAGGGTGAGCTACGAGGAGTGATAACTCGCACACAATGGGTCGACCAAAATAATATACGCGTAAATGTTGACAGGACGTTTCCGCTGGAGGAGACTGGCAGGGCACTCGACTATCAGAGATGTTCATCCAAAGGGCAAAGTAGTCTTGGGTATTCAGAAGAGAGAATCAATACTATAAGCAATACCAAAGCACGATACCATTGCGACTTTTGTGATGGATTCCAAGCTCGACTGAATACAACATCTGTGGTAAGGCTGATCAACCTAGGCTCGGGTCGAGACAGATGTACTTGGCATGCTGCAAGAGCTCTAATTGCCTTGCGAATCTTGCCCGTCTTTGGTTGATTCGACTTCCCACTCTTGCAATTCTTTATCTAATTTAGATTTGACCTTTGTTACTGGTTTGAGGGTTGCTTCTGTAATCTTGTCGTGCTTTTCATATTCTGAATCTACCATGGCAGCATTATGACATTCATTACAGAAATGGCATGTCGAGCAGGTCATCCTTGCTTGTTTCTTGCACCGGAGACATACTTGAGGTCCAGTGCTTTCCTGGGTGCCAGTGAAATCATGTGGCATTAGTCTAATCAGGATGTTGTGCTCCTGGCAGGTATAAAAAATAGCTCGAACGCAAGGTTTAATCAGTCCAATCACGCAATAAAGGCTGGAAGGGTCAGATTCCGCGCTAGTCATCATTTCTGATGATCAGGTCGGATCTAGTGGTACGCATTATCCCCTACCACCCAACTTCCAGTTCAAATGAACCCCATAATGACAAATCTCCTAGTCTCTGAGGATATCCGCTGCCGTTACTCGAAAATAAAAAAAGGATCATGGGCGCACATTCAATGCACCATAAACCTATTAGCGGCTGAGACCCGCTTGGCTATCATCTGTTGAAAGCAACTCCTGCATACAGGAATGCGGTTCAATTCAGCCACAGCCTTTTTGCCGGGACATTTGTTGCATTTCATCACATAACTCTTCCATTCTAAATTAGTTAAACAAGTGTCAGTCTCTATTCAATACACAATACTATAGTATAGCACAATGTTCTGGGTTCAAACTTCCTACTAGATACCCCGTTATCCCATAAGTGCCAGCTCAAAACTATTCGCTTGCTATTGTGCATTGATGGTCCTTGAATATTGATTCGTGAATGTCTTTTAGGATTTCAAGCATCTTGCCTTCTGGATCGTGATGTTCAGCATGCTTCGTCCAGCCACACGAGCAAGTCAATCGTAGTACCATGATTAACCAAGCCTCGCTTGCTTCATCTCTTCCCACACCACTTCAAGCAGGCGAACCATTTTCCTCATGAATAGTTGTTGATTCCCGGGTCACTGCATATCCAATTTTCTGAGGGGATTCCAAATTCCCTGTAAGCTACACATTCCTGGTATGCTAGGTAGAGCTGGACTCTCGCATCATAGTTGTAATCAGGCTCCATATCTTCGCAGGCACTTAGTAGGTGGCTGAGCAAAACTGATCTTTCACTTGACATCGGAATTTTAAAGAAGGTTTCGTTGCTACTTTCACCAATGTATTTGAAACTTGCTATTGGTTGAGGATTGTCTAGGTCCGTCCAAACAAAGACATTAAGCAGGCGTGCGTCAACCTCATTTCTATAATCAACGATAGTGAGCATTTCTTCATCTGACCCGACTGACGATAGCTCAGTCTCAATGAGTTGAGTTAAATATACCTGCCTATCTTGGAACTGGAGCAGAACCACATATGTTCGAGCAATATCCTCATTATTTTTCAGTTTAAGATGGACGTTAGAGAATCCTTCCTCGCTATCATCAAAGAATTCTGGATCGGATATATCTATCGGACCATGGACCTGAATTGAGGTAACGCCCACTGGATGAATAATAGAGGGCAAGACGACGATCATCATCAGAGTTGGTATGGAGCCTACCAAACAACTGGCATTAGCCAATTGGTGCTAATTAGTATTCTGTAGTTCACGGCTCCAACTAGAGCAACCTATGTAAAGTTGCATGGTAGCCCTCTCCTGTAGGTGTCAGCTTTGTTATAACTAGCCCGTTTTGAGCTCCCAACATGGACCGCTTTGAGAAGCTTGAATTAATTCTACAAGCAATGATGGCTGAAAAGAGAATGGAAATTGAAAGGGCAAAGAACGCCAGCCATAGTGCGGTGTACATTCAGGGATTGGAAGATCAACTGACAGGCTTTCAAAAGGTATCCGCAACAATGCTTGATATCAAGAATGATGGGTATTCTGTTTCTGACGCAATGATAGAGAAATTGTGGCAGCCAAAGATCAAATCCTGACTACTTCCATAGGTCGACGCGTCCGCCCCTCTTTTTCCTTTCCAACAACACTTTGTTCGCCTGCCTCTGCGGTTACCTTAGCAGGTCCGTTTTAAACCGTCGAATCAACTATAGCTAATTGATGTATCAATTCAATGAATTGGTTGTATGTCCGCGATGAGAAGCCTTTGAACAGAAAAGAATTGAGAGCAATTGGCTAATCATAAATGGGTAGCAACTTGAAAGCTATATACCGAGCTTCAGGTCATACCAAGCATGGTAAAACCATACGAAACGAGACCCGCATCATCAAGCACAAAGAAGGGACCAGGATTTTGCATTGTATGCGGAAAGATAGCAACAACAGAAGCATTATTCCAATTAGAAGATGTGGTAATAATTCAGAGATTCTGTGACAATTGTTTGCCCAAAGCCAACTACGAAATGGGTACACACTAGAGACACATTTTCTTTTTTTATCGCACTGGACTATTCTCCCTCAATCTTTCAATAATGATCCTTGGACGTTGACTCGTTGACTCACGAATGCCCTTTCGATTCGTTAGTTTGAGTCACATTCCTTAATGACGGCGGCGTTTCTAGCAACTCTTTGGAGACTGGAGGCTGTGGCGGCAATCCATATTGCTTTCTTAGTTCTTTTTGCTGATCCAGCAATCTTTCGGAAGAATAGGTGGGACCTATGTGACCAAACCAAACCCACAGGATAATGACCAGTGCAAGTGAAATCCCCATTACAAGAATTGCCAGAGCCACCGTCTTCATGT
>DATEUD010000051.1:0-3141 GCA_035283265.1 Nitrososphaera sp. | reverse complement strand
ACTTTTGATGACTTTGCCTTTCCTATCCCTGACCGTGAATTTCTTGAAGTCGCATGTCACCGTGACTTCTGGGTCAAAGCCGATGACTGACATCTCCTCAAGCTCCTTTGGCCCTATGAGCGACTCCAGGATGAAGACCTTGTCGTAGAGTGAATAGAGCTTTTTGAAAAGTTCGAACTGGTCTTCAGACGTGGCTAGTTTCTGTATCTGAACTGAGCTGCCAGCAAGCTGACCAAAAGTAATCACCTTTGTTCATATTCTCCTAGCCTATCGGCCTATGTGCGCTGCAAATATCATTTAAACCTTTACCGGCAGCGTCACCGCGCCTTCGGACGCTGACTGGACAAGCGACGCGTACTTTGCAAGGGCGCCTGTTTTGTAGTGCGGCTTGATTGGCTTCCACTTTCTAGCCCTCTTTTTCAGCTCCGCCTTTGAGACCACCAGGTCAATGCTGCCCTTGCTGGTGTCTATTGCTATTTCGTCGCCTTCCCTTACTAGCGCTATCGGGCCGCCCACCATCGCTTCAGGCGCCACATGGCCTATCATCAAGCCCCTTGTCGCGCCGGAGAACCTTCCGTCCGTGACCATCGCCACTTTTTCCCCGAGCCCCTGCCCAACAAGTGCTGCTGTCACCGCCAGCATTTCGCGCATGCCTGGCCCACCCTTTGGCCCTTCGTACCGGATGATCACGACATCGCCTTCCACTATCTTGCGCTTTGATATCGCTTCAAAGGCCTTTTCTTCGGCCTCAAATACCCGCGCCTTTCCCACGAATTTCTTGCTCTGGACGCCTGCAAGTTTTACTACCGCGCCGTCCGGCGCAAGCGAGCCTTTCAGTATTTTGAGCGTCCCCTCGGTCTTTATCGGGCTGTCAAGGTGCCTGACCACCCTGGCGTCAGGACTGTAATTGAACTTCGTGGATTCGAGGTTCTGTTTCATCGTTTTTCCGGTGACTGTCATTAAGTCGCCATGCAAGAGCCCCTTCTTGAGAAGACTGTTTAGTATCACCGGCACCCCGCCCACGTTGTCGAGGTCGAGCATGACGTACATGCCGCCAGGCCTCATGTCTACAATGTGGGGCGTGCGCTTGCGGACGCTTTCAAAATCAGGCAGCGTCAGCTTCACTCCCACTTCCCTTGCTATGGCAAGGAGGTGCAGCACTGCGTTGGTAGATCCTCCAATGGCATTTGCCATCATTATCGCGTTTTCAAACGCTTCAAAGGTCATAATATCGCGCGGGCGGACGTTGTTTTCAAGCAGGTTCATAACCGCCTTGCCTGTACTGTAGCAGATCTCGTGTCTCTTTTCGCTCTCTGCAGGAGGAGAGGCGCCTCCCGGCAGTGACATTCCGATCGCTTCGCTTATTGAAGCCATCGTGTTTGCGGTGTACATGCCGGCGCACGACCCTGCAGCCGGGCAGGCCACGTTTTCAAGACTTACGAGCTCCTGAAGCGTCATCTTGCCGGCGTCGTAAGCGCCCACGGCTTCGTAGACGTCCTGCACGGTCACCTGCTTGCCGTTCCACACCCCCGGCATGATGGTGCCGCCGTAAACGAATATCGATGGCAGGTTGAGCCGGCCCATCCCCATCAGCGTGCCGGGCAGGCTCTTGTCGCAGCCAGATATCCCCACAATGCCGTCGTACTGGTGCGCCCTGACCATCACTTCAATAGAATCGGCGATCACTTCCCTGCTTACAAGGGACGCCTTCATCCCTTCGTGCCCCATGGCAATCCCGTCAGAAACCGCAATGGTGGTGAACTCTCTTGGAGTGCAGCCTGCATCCTTTACACCGCGCTTTGCGCTCTGTGCCAGCTGGCCCAGGTGTATGTTGCAGGGCGTTGCCTCGTTGCACGTGGAAGACACGCCTATCAGCGGCCTGGCAAGGTCCTCGTTTGTCAGGCCCATTGCCTTGTACATTGCCCTGTGGGGAGCCCTTGCCGGCCCCTCGATCGCCTTTCTGCTCTGAAGCTCCATTATTATTACTGGGGTGCAATGTGCATATTTTAAGATATTTGGGATTGTCGCAGTTATTCCAGCGTGGCCGTTATCTTGACCGCGTCCAGGCCCTCCACCTTGAAAATGGTTTCGCACATGCCGCACTCTGCGTTGCCGCTCGAAAGGTCCTTGGCGGGCACTTCCTCATTCAGGTAGTCGCACTTTGGGCAGCGGAAAGAGAAACTGATGTCAAAGCTGTCAAGCTCCAGTGTTTCGGCCATGTACATGATAAAGTCGGAACTCTGGTGTATTTAAAAATTCGTTTCTGGCCAATAGCAAAAAATAAAGATGTAGTCCATCCAAGCAGGCACACCTACATGTCCAAATCCTGCATATTCTGCTCCGTAATAGCCGGCCAAGAGCCCGGGGTGCTGATCTATCGCGATCCCAACTTTCTGGTCATCATGGACAAGTACCCGATAAACCCAGGGCATACACTGGTCATGCCTACAAAGCACTACAGGAACCTGCTCCAGATGCCACCTGCCGAAGTGGGCAGGCTTTATGCTCTGGTGCCTGCGGTTGCCAAGGCGGTGGTCTCGGCAGTACAGGCAGACGGCTTTAACGTCGGCCAGAACAACGGGATCGCGGCTAACCAGATCGTGCCACATGTCCACGTCCACGTTGTGCCTCGCTTCCACGATGACAGCCCGGACGGCAAGTGGCCCGGCCGCAGGGTCACGCCGCAGGAAGAGCTGGCCAAGATAGCTCATAGGATCAAGCAGGCGATCACTTTAGCCCCTCCAAAATAGAGCCGAGGTCTTTCTTGCTCAGGCCGATTCCCAGTTTCCCCGTCGCTGGCAAACGTCCTTGTCGTGTTATTTCTTTTCAAAAACCGGCACATAGGATTCAGGGCGCTGATTGCAGTCAGGGCATTCTTCAAAGCAGAGACTGCCGTCGGTTTCAACTGCCAAAATCAGTACTGTTCTCCTGCAGGTGTGGCAAACAAAACAACCTTAACTCACAGTATTGCCATGGGCTTCCCCGACATAAAGCTCTTTAGGTTTTTGAGAACCTGTTATGCATTGAGGTTACAATATATTTTCATTTGTTTATTTTCTTTTTTGCAGAAGGTTTTTCACTAAATACCTTGACCTGTTATGTATTTTTCAATCCTCCAATCGGACGATTTTTTCTAGGGAT
>DATEUD010000050.1:0-49113 GCA_035283265.1 Nitrososphaera sp. | reverse complement strand
GAAATTGGCAACATTGCCAAGCACTCCCAGTACAACAATGCCTCCCTTTTTGACAGACCGAATTGCAGCGTCTATGACTCTGTCAGAAGGCGCAAAGACGATTGCGCTGTCAAGAAGTCCTTCTTCCTTTTTCAGGTTCTTCAGGAATTGCTCATGCGAGTCCTGGTAGACGATGACATTGTCGGCGCCCAGCTTTTTCGCCAGGTCAAGGTGCTTTTTAGCCCTTGACATTGCTACTACTCTTGTGCCCTGCATCTTGGCTATCTGTATCGCAAGGTGCCCTACGCCACCTATGCCAAAAATGCCGACTGTCCTGCCTACCGTCGGCTCACTTGCCTTGACTGCCTTGTATGCGGTTATGCCCGGACAAAAGAGCGGCGCAGCATGCTCTGAATCAAGATTATCCGGGATGGGCGTCACAAACTCTTCAAGCGCAGAAATGTACTCGGCGTAGCCTCCCTGCACCGACTCGCCCGTTATCTCGGCGCTTTCGCAGAGGTTCTCACGCCCGACCGCACAGTATTCGCATCGCAGGCACGAGCTGAAAAGCGGCTGGATTCCGACCCTGTCGCCCATCCTGATATTTTTCACGCCGCTGCCAATTTGCTTGACGATGGCAACGACTTCATGGCCCGGTACAACCGGCAGTTGCGAAGGCGAGCCGTACTTTTTCCAATCACCTTCTATGAGGTGCAGGTTTGACCGGCAGACGCCACATGCCTCTATTTCTAGTAAGAGTTCGTTTTTGGTTTTTATTTTCGGCTTGTCGATCGACATCATCTTTAGCGGCCGCGTCTCTATCGGAGCAACCTTTGACAAAACCATCGCCTGCATTTTCTCTGCCATACGCTTATCGCTGCTTCCTGGGATTTATCTTCATTGTGCAGCAGAGTAGGTACGCAATCAGGGTTCCAGCATTTTGCACTTTTCCTTTCGCTATGAGCTGGCGCAATTTTTTTGTAGTAACCGTCTTCAAGCTGATCTGCTCGCCGCTGTCGTGCCTTGTCGCGGTTTTTCTTGCCAGCCCCGTTGCAATGAAAACGTACACGGACTGCTTCGACCGGCTCACAGATGGGTGGTAGCTGTAAACGTATTCGACCTTTTTCGCAACATAGCCCGTTTCCTCCTGAAGCTCCCTCTTGGCAGTGTCAAGCGGGTCTTCATTCTTGTCCACGTGGCCTGCGGGAAACTCTAGCAGCACCTTGCCGATTGGGTAGCGGTACTGAGTTATCATCAGAAGTCTTTCGCGGCCGAGGAAAGGCACTACAATGACCACGTCTGAAGCGCGATAGCTCGTATAAGTCAGTACCCTGCCTTTTGGCGTCCTGACCCTGTCCTGGTACAGTTCTATAAAGACGGTTCTGCCGTCTGTCGCCTTGAACACCTCTTTGCTTTCAAGGCACTCCCAGTCCGATTTCTTCATTTAGAGTAAGTATCAGGGAGGCTGATAATAAATCAAATCATAAACATAATAGTGTAAAATTTGCATGTTCTAGCGCCAGAACAGACATGCAATAATGCCGGCCGGGGAGCACCTTAAATCAGACTTGATGCATAAATCACCGGTATCAATGAGCGACGACCAGAACAGCGAACTTGAGCGAAGGCTTTCGGGCAGGACGCTGCAGGTCTACCTTTACCTTCAAAAGAAAAAGGAGCCGTCCGGCATAAGGGAGGTCCAGCGTGACCTCGGACTGTCGTCTCCAAGTGTAGCCGAGTACCAGGTTGAAAAGCTGGTGGGAATGGGGCTTGCCGGGCGGGACAGCTATGCCCGGGTCTTTGTCACCAGAAAAGTCAAGGTCAAGGCGATGGCGTCGTATGTCAACGTTGGGCGCTACACTGTGCCGCGCCTAGCGTTTTACGCCAGCGTCTTTACGGCAATTACCGCGCTCTACATGATTTTCAACTTCAATTCGCTGAGCGCGTACGGCGTTGCTGTGCCTGCCGGGGCCGCGGCGATTTTCTGGTTTGAAGCGTGGAAGCTGTGGAAGTGCAGCCTGCTTGGAAAAGCGAAAAAGCCGGGCGAGAAAGATTACTTTTGGGTCTCTCTAATGCCGGGCCTTGCCGCGCTCGCGGTTTTCATGGCTGCCAGCTTCTTCCTGTTCTACTACGTTGCGCCAAGCGGCCGAGTAGCTGAGGCCCCCTTGCCTCTCGACCCAAATGGCGCGCCACTCCCGCCAAGCCCCGGGAGCCCTGTAACAGCAGACGACATTCCCGTGGCAGACCACGGCCGCACCGTCGAGCTTTTCTGGCTTGGCCTTTCCCCAATGAATGTGACGATGCTGCTGTTTGTTGGGGCGCTCGTGGCCGGCTTTATAGTCTACGTGATGGTCAAATACCCCAGCGACAGGGGCGTTCTAACACCAGAACGGGGCTGGAATTAAGAGTTCGGAACGCAGGATTATCAGCGCCGCCCGCAATAATGCGCTCATGAAACAATTATTCGTAATGGCAATCGCAGCCGGCATTCTGGCCGTGCTGCCATTGCAGCAGTCGCACGCGCAGTACGGGGACGGCGGGACGGTGGCTTCAGAGATAACCCTGCAGCGGTGCGCAGAGCTGGACGTACCAAGGGCGCAGTGCAACGAAGTCGCCGTGCTGCAGGCTGAAAGAATGCAGCTCGCCCTGAAGAGCGAAGAAAGAGGATCGGGCACCTCAATGATCGCCACAGCGCTGGACCAGATGGTCCTCTTTATCGGCGTCCTCGGCGCGATCTTTGGCGGCGTTGCAGGCGCTTTTTACGTGATGGGCAGAAAGGCAAGGCAGGTTCCTGCCTGACCCTTATTTTTGGTGGTATCATGGCATACTGCAACGGTGTCTGCGCCCGCTATAAGTCAAGCACGCTGGAAGAGTCGAGGCTGCGCTATGCATTTGGCGACAAGTGGTGCTGCTACTGCAGCGTCTTCATGAGGTGGAGCGGAAGAGAATGCCCATGCTGCCGGACACGCCTGAGAACTAGGCCCCTGAAACGAAGCGCCAGCGTAGCTTATGGAAAGCGATCCTCACCTATCATTCTATATGACCATCTTAAACATCCGTTAAATACCAAATTAGCGCTGGCACCGCATAGGCCGGCCCATTAGGGTCACAATGATTGCAGTCCTGATGGTAATAGGCGGCATCATAATGCTCATAGCAGGCATCAGCGCGATAGCCTTCGCGCCTTTTCTCCCGATGGCAGCCCATAGCCGGGACCTTGCCGACTACGTGTCTATAATAATGTTGGGCGGGCTGGCTACAGCCCCCGCGCGTTTTTCCTTGCCCTCGAAATCGCATCACCGGTCACAGCGTACGACCTCTTCAAGGGAAGAGGGTGGACCCGGACAGCCGCAGTGGTGCTGTCGATTGTTGGGATAGTCATGTCAGTCGTGTCGATAGTGACAGGCAACCTTGGCAGCATAGTCAGCATCATTATCAACGGGGTGATACTGTACTACCTCTACCGGCCTCATGTCAAGGCGTACTTTGGCAGGGCTGTGTCTGCCCCAGCCTCAGACGCGGCAGCAGCCTAACACTTAAGAATTAGGCAGGAAACCTAGATTCTGAAAATGCTCCTCCGTACAAACCAGGCCAAGTCCCCGGATCTTGTTGGCAAGGAAGTCACGATCAGGGGCTGGGTCTACCGGCTGCGCAAGCAAAAAGAGAACGCGTTCGTGCTTGTGCGTGACGAAAGGGGCGGAGTCATACAGTGCATCTTTTCCGCTGACAAGGTCGCCGGCCTGACAATCGAGTCGTCTATAGAGGTCACCGGCGTCGTGAGTCAGGACGCAAGGGCGCCGGAAGGAGGCTACGAGATAAAGGGTACCAGAGTCAGGATATACAACGTCGCCGGGGCCGACTATCCGATAGGCGAGTTCCAGAGCGACGAGCTGCTGCTTGACAAGCGGCACCTAGCGCTGCGGACGCGCAGAATGGTCGCGATGGCAAAAATCAGGGCGACGGTGCTCGACCTTGGCCGGCGGTGGTTCGTGGATAACGGCTGGATAGAGGTGACCGCGCCCACGATAGTAAAGGGGGCGGTAGAGGGCGGCTCGACGTTGTTCAAGTTGAAATATTTCGATGAAGAGGCTTACCTGTCACAGAGCGCGCAGCTATACCTTGAAGCCATGATATTTTCGCTCGGCCCCGTGTGGAGCCTTACCCCTTCGTTCAGGGCGGAAAGGTCGCGCACCGTCAGGCACCTTGCGGAATTTTCGCATCTCGAAGCTGAAGCGCCATGGGTCACGCTGGAAGACATCTTGAAGGTGCAGGAGCAGCTGGTGTCGTACGTAATCCAGCACACAATCAAGCAAAGTGCTGAAGAGCTGGCGTACCTAAAGCGCGACCTGACTGACCTGAAAAAGATCGAGCCGCCATTTGAAAGAATGCCATACGACAGGGCGATTGAAAAGCTCAGGGCAAAAGGATTCACGATCGCAGAGGAAGATGGCAGCAAACGCGAAATCCGGGTCGGCGACGACCTGAACATCGACTCTGAACGCGAGCTGACAAAGGACGCAAGCAAGCCGATATTTGTAATTGGCTACCCTATTGCTGTCAAGCCCTTTTACGTCAAGGAAGATCCTGAACACAAGGGCGTGGGGCTTGCCGCAGATATGCTTGCCCCGGCGGGCTTTGGCGAGATAACAAGTGGAGGATTGAGGGAAGACGACATTGTCTCGATAACCGAGCGTATCAAAAAGGAAGGACTCAACCCCGCAGCCTACGACTGGTACCTTGATCTGCGCAAATACGGGTCGGTGCCGCACGGCGGCTTTGGGCTTGGCATCGAGCGGCTGATGCGGTGGATAACAAACGCGGACGACATCAAGGACACAGTACTCTTTCCAAGAACGATGTCGCGGGTCGCGCCGTAAATAATGGCTGCGGCCTAGACCGACTTTTTCTTTTTCCTGCTCGACTTTTTCTTTGCAGTGCTTGATGACTTTCTTCTTTTTGCCCTTGGCTTTGCCATTTCGACGGCAGCTACGGGCACAACTGCAACGGCAGGGGCAGCTTCAATTAGAATTTCAATCGCCGGAGATGCTTCTGGCTCTTCTACTGGGACATGGAAATCAACTACAGGGGGCGCCACCGCTATCGGGCTAACTTTGATCAGGTGGATCTCGATGCACGACATACGCTTGAGTTCACCCGTTGCAATTCTCAACTCGTCGGTGCCTATTGTTATTGACTGGGTCGCGATGCTGCCCACGTCGCGCTTTACTATCTCTGCGACGTCGACTGCAGTTACTATGCTGAGGCTGCCAGTCGCCTTGATTATGAGCTCGCCGGTATTGTTTATCCTGTAGAGCGCCGGCGCGACATAGTCCAGCATGCGTTTCTTGCCAATAAGGAGCACAGAAGGTGGAACCTGCGGCTTTGATACTGGTGAATCTGGTGAGCTTCCTTGCTGTACAACAGCTGTCATCATGTTGCCTCGAAGCTCCCTTTTTCCAATTTAGACACCGTGCGTCAAGCGATGTTGTCAATCATGTCAATTTACAAAGGTTTTAAACTCCATCGGTAGGCATCTACTGTTATTGCCCGAGGCGTTTCTTGAGGCCGCCAAAAAGCGCGTGTTACTTTTCGACGGCGCGATGGGGACCGAGATACAGCAGCTCAACCCCAAGCCTGAGGATTTCCCCGACGGCAAGGAAGGATTCAACGATGGCCTCAATGTCTCAAGGCCGGAGTGGATAAAGCAGATCCACAGGAGCTACCTGAAGGCTGGCGCCGACTCTATAGAGACCAACACCTTTGGCTCCAACAAGTTCAAGCTTGATGAATACGGCTACGGCGGCCAGACGGTCGAGTTCAACATAAAGGCAGCGCAACTTGCGAGGCAAGTGTGCAGCGAGTTCAAGGATAAGCCGCGCTATGTCATTGGCTCGATGGGGCCGACAGGATATTTGCCGAGCTCGAACGACCCGGACCTCGGGCAAAAGCCGTTGGACGAAATACGGGAAGCGTTCATGCTGCAGGCGGAGGGCCTCATTCTTGGAGGCGCCGACGCGCTCTTGATAGAGACAAGCCAGGACATACTGGAGGTCAAGCTGGCAATCGAAGCCTGCCATATGGCGATGGAAAAGGCGGGCAAGAAGGTGCCCATAATCGCGAATGTCACATTAGATCAATACGGCAAGATGCTGTTAGGCACGAGCGTCCAGGCAGCCTACACCACGGTGAGCGACATGAAGATCGACGCGTTCGGGCTCAACTGCTCGACCGGGCCGGCCGAAATGGCGCCAAGCGTGAGGTGGCTGAGCGAGCAGGGCCTCCCAATACTGGTGATGCCAAATGCCGGCATGCCACATAACGAGGGCGGCCGCGCAGTCTACAAGATGGCTCCAAAAGACATAGCGAGCGCGCTGATAGAATTTGTCGACAAGTACAAACACGTACGAATGATCGGGGGATGCTGCGGCACAAACCCGCAGCATATTGCAGAGCTGAGAAATGCCCTGGACACTAGTACCAGGTAACTGTCTGCTCTGCGGGCCTTTTGCACTGCTCTGAAGCAATGTCCTTGTAGAAATATTCTATCCCGACGTTGCCAAAGCCCCTTATCCGCTTTATTCTGCCTTGGACTGTAAGCCGCGTAATTGCAAACCTTACGTCCTGCTTGTTGCCGATCAGCTGGTCAAGGTCCTTGCTGGTGACCTTGCCACTCTTGCTCTTTATGGCAGCGTAAACCGTCTCTATGAGGCCGACGGAGCCGTTCTTGAATTTGAACTGTTGAATCGTAGCCATGGTTTTTGCCTGCTTTTTTATTATAAAACAGGTAAGGTAGAATTTTCGGT
Source organism: Nitrososphaera sp. (assembly GCA_035283265.1). Classification (GTDB taxonomy): domain Archaea; phylum Thermoproteota; class Nitrososphaeria; order Nitrososphaerales; family Nitrososphaeraceae; genus Nitrososphaera. The sequence continues at coordinate 42,331 of DATEUD010000050.1, read as the reverse complement.
ATATTGTTTACTTTTTTTGACTAGCTAGATTGGGTTAACTTACTATGCTTAAAAAGCACTCTTCTCCAGACAAGAAAGACAGCGATTTGGAAAACCCTCGTGTTTCCAAGCCTCAAAGCTGGACGCATACTGTGGAGAGACGGGGAATCAGGCCAAACTGCATCATAAGTCTGAGGTCGTCACGGACTGTCCGGTGCTCCTGTTTTGCCATTGGCTATTCGGTTCATGTGCGCTGCCGGATAGAAGATGCGTCCTGTCGAAACGATGACAAAAAATTCTCCACATGTTTACCGCCTCCTTGCCCTATAGAAACGACCTTTTGTATTGATGCGACGGTTTCTTGTTCCTCGTAGGGTTCACCGAATGCGCTCCACAAGTTCCTGATAGCGTCGATATGTTCGTCCGGACCGCGAAGATGCGAGTCTTGGGCCGGCCTGTGAGTCGTGGTTGATATTTTCCGGGCTTACAAATTCACTGATCTTGCTTATATCTCAAGTGTTTAAAGCCTGAAGCGCAAGTTGCACAATCCTGAAGTTCTGCTCTCCTACTTCTTCAAGCGACATGCCGCGCTTCATGCAGCTTGTTTCTTAAATATATGCGTGGAATAATATGAAGTTGCGTTCCCGAATATTTCTCAGAATCTGCGATGCCTCGCGAGCCGGGATTTCAAGTTGATAGCAAATATAGGCGGTTCATTGATAACATCTTCTATATTTGGTCCCACGGGTAAGTTCAGCTCTAAATGCAGTGGATCTGAGGCAAGAGCCCCCGCCCCTGATAATAGGCGAGCGTCTCAATACTCAGGGGTCTAGGAAGGCAAAGGAACTTGTCCTTGCCAACGATTTTGACGGGCTGGTCGATCTTGCAAGGGCGCAGGTGGAGGAAGGTGCGCACTGCCTTGACATTTGCGTCGCAACCACCGAGCGGTCGGACGAGCTCGAGTTCATGACAAAGCTAGCCAAGAGGCTCAGCCTGGAGGTTGACGCGCCGCTTGTCATTGACTCGACTGACCCAAAAGTCGTAGAAGCTGCGGTAAAGCAGATACCCGGCAGGCCGATCGTCAACTCTATAAATCTTGAAGGGGACGGCTCGCGCTTCCACGCGCTGGGGCCACTTATGGCAAAGTACGGGTTGCCAGCGATAGCGCAATGCATTGGCCCAAAGGGAATGGCGAAGACACCAGAGGAAAAGCTGGAAGTCGCTCGGTTGCTATATGATACTGGCAAACAGTATGGACTAAAACCTTGGCAATTCATCTTCGATGCTCTTGTTTTTACGCTTGCAACCGGAGAGGCTGAGTATGCCGATTCAGCCAAAAATACGCTTGAAGGCATACGGTTGATAAAACAGAGCCTTCCCGAGTCGTTTACCACACTTGGGCTGAGCAATGTAAGCTTTGGCCTGACGACAAACGCAAGAAAAGTGGTCAACTCTGTGTTCCTGTACCACGCGCTAAAGGCGGGGCTTGACACCGTCATAATCAACGCACGCGACATCATCCCGTACCCGGAAATCGTGGAGCAGCAAAAAAGGCTTACCGAAGATCTGATCTTCAACAGACATCCAAACGCGCTTACAGATCTCATCGCGCATTTTGAAGGCGCCAAGACGGTAGTTGCCGGCCAGAGCAAGAGGGTTGAAGTTGACTCGAGCTGGCCTGCTGACAAGCGCTCCTATTTTCGCATTGTTAATCGATTGAAAGAAGGGATAGAGGATGACGTGGTGCAGGCAATAGCCAGCCGCGTAAAGGACGGCAAGGTATCTCGGCAGGATGGTCGGCTTGCTCTGAAGGCGCCCACAAAAGAAGCCGGGCACGAAGCAGCAGTTGAAACGCTCAATGAGGTCTTACTGCCTGCGATGAAGGAAGTGGGAGACAAGTTTGGCGCCGGCGAACTGATCCTACCTTTTGTGCTAAAGTCGGCAGAGTGCATGAAGGCGGCAGTGGCTGAACTGGAAAAATATTTGATCAGGCAAGAGGGGGTGAGCAAGGGCAGACTTGTGCTGTGCACGGTCTATGGCGACGTGCACGACATCGGCAAGAATCTGGTAAAGACTATTTTCGTTAACAACGGCTACACCGTCTACGATCTTGGCAAGCAGGTACCCATGCAAAAGATCTTGGAGAAAATAAATGAAGTCAACGCGGACGCGGTGGGACTGTCGGCGCTGCTCGTGTCGACTTCAAAGCAGATGCATTATTTTGTAGAGCACGCGCGGCAAAACAAAATGAAGGTGCCGGTGCTCTGCGGAGGAGCGGCGATCAATAGCAGCTACATCAACAGGATTGCAAAATTGCAAGGCATCTACGGGTCGGGGGTGTTCTACTGCAAGACGGCATTTGACGGACTAAAGGTGATGAACAAGCTGATGTCGCCTGACCGCAAGCGGTTCGTCGGCGAATGGCACCAAAAGTTGGAGAAATGGGATGAGCGTCAGACAGTAGAGGCTGACCAGTCGCAGCTGCCGCACAGCGGCATCCGGCCGGTGGAGTCGCCGGTCCCGCCTCATGTTAACAATCCGGTGAGGATCGAGCCTTCGCAGGTAAAACTTGACGAAGTGTGGAAATACCTCAACAAAAAGTCACTCTTTGTGCTCCAGTGGGGAATGAGGGGCAGGGGCGCAACCGACCAGGACCCAGAGGAACTGTTCGAGCAATGGAAGGAGCGCGTGGTAAAGGAAAAGCTGTTCGAGCCCCGCGCGGTCTATGGCTACTACTCGTGCCACAACTTGACGCCAAGTCAGGGAGGAGCTGGCAGGCTGGCAGTCGATTTTGCAAATGGCAAGCATGTGGTATTTGAATTCCCGCGCTCTTCAAAAGAAAAACATTTGTGCCTTGCAGACTATTTCGGCAAGGACGACGTTGTCGCGTTCCAGTCGGTGACCGCCGGCGGCAAAGTCACAGAAGTTATAGACAGGTGGAACAAGCAGGACAGGTACACCGACGCATACTATTTACACGGCCTTGCAGTCGAGACGGCAGAGGCGATGGCCGAGTGGGTCAACGCGAAAATCCGAGACGAGCTAAAGATCGAGAACAGGCGCGGCCTCCGCTACAGCTGGGGATACCCAAGCTGCCCGGACATTTCGCAGCACCACCTAGTGTGGCAGATACTCGATCCGACAAAATCCGGCATGACACTGACAGAGTCAGGCCAGATAGTGCCAGACCAGTCGACTGCAGCAATAGTAGTCCACCACCCTGAAGCGGAATATTTCGTGCTCTAGGTAAGGCGCAAGCAACCAACCAAGCCGGAAATTACTGCCATTCTTAAGTAGCCGGCACTGCCAAACATAGATGATGGAATCAGCAAGCGAAGTGGCCAAGCGTGAGCTGCTCAGCTGGCCCGGAGTGTCGGTGCACGAACATCGCTTTGGCGGCCTTGAATTTCGCGTCAACGGAAGGGAAATGGGACACATGCACGGCGACGAGCTGGCGGACCTGCCGCTCCGAAAGGATGTTGGCAAAAAGCTCATAGCTCAGGGCAAGGCACGCCCGCACCACTTTATCCCGCAGTCTGGATGGATAAGCTATTACATCAACGGGGTGGCCGACTTTCCCGGACTGATCGAGCTGTTCCGGGTCCAGTACGAGCACATGACAAGTTACAGCAGCAAGAAGAATGTCACAAGTGTATCCTCAGCTCAAACTCCCTGACGTCGGACTGCACCCCTTCGGCAAAGCCTGCGCCCATTGCGACCATGTTGATTGCGGTGACAACCGCGTCAAAATTTGTTTTCTTTTGAGATTCGGCCATCTCTCAGTTCCAATAATGCAAAACGAATTCTTGTATCTTGTTCCAGTACTATCGAGTTGTTACATTTTTTGCTGCCATCAAGAACAATCATCGTCTCGCAATTCCTTTGATAAGATTATATTATTACAGAGCTTACATTTCACAGATTGCACCTGAGGAGGGGCTACATCATGCTGATCGCCGGCGGAGCTGTTGCGGTGGTAAGTTTTGCAGCTTTTGTCTATTCATTGACTGGAAATACCCATAGCATAAAACCAAACGACCGCCTGGTTATACAGCAACTTGTTTCCAACACTTCGCAGGGCGTCTACAGCATTGCTTTTCCACTTTTTGAGGGGCAGCCCAGTCTCAAAATCGTAAATCCAGCGAACCAGACAATAGTTGAGAAAACCATCAACCCCCCGCTTGTCAACGAAGTTTTTACAATTACGGAAAGTGGCTATCACACTCTGATCCTTGTCAACCCGTCATCAGACGCAACTCTTGAAGCATCTATACTCTTTGGAGATCGAGAATCATTCGCCACTCAGGAGCAAGTAATATTCAACTTTCTGGTTTATGCTGGCATAATCGCAGCAATAGCCGGCGCCGTCATAACAGTTTTAGACAGGCGGCGGGCAAGCAAGATGAAGCAGTTTGGCGACACGAGAGACTTGGTATAGGTGATATTGCATGGCCAAGCTTGAAGCTAGAAACATCGGCAAGCAATTTGTGGCTGTGCAGGGAAGCGAGACAAAGCTCATCACCGCAGTCAGAGATATCAACCTGTCAATCGACGACGGCCAGTTCGTGTGCTTTGTGGGGCCATCGGGCTGCGGCAAGACGACGCTTCTAAATATTTTAGCAGGACTTGACAAGCCAACCGAAGGCGAAGTCATACTCGACGGCCACCCGGTGAGCGAAACGGGCCCGGACAGGGTGATGGTGTTCCAGGAAAACGCTCTTTTCCCTTGGCTCAAGGTGGCCGACAACGTCGAGTTTGGGCTAAAGATGGTCGGCATCGAGAAGGACAAGAGGCACGAGCGGGCGATGCACTTCTTGGAGATGATGCAGCTTACCAAGTTTGCCAACGCCTACACGTACCAGCTGTCGGGGGGAATGAAGCAAAGAGTCGCAATAGCAAGGGCACTTGCGATAGACCCCGAAGTGCTCCTGATGGACGAGCCCTTTGCGGCCCTTGACAGCCAGACCCGCGATCTGTTGCTTGTCGAATTGCAATTGATATGGGCCAGGACGAAAAAGACGATAGCGTTCATCACGCACAACATTCTGGAATCCGTCGTGCTCGGGGACAAGGTTTACGTGTTCACAAAGAGACCGGGCACGGTGAAAAGAGAGATCACTGTCGACTATCGCCGCCCGCGCTTGCCGGAGGATGAGAACCTACAGCCATACTACCGGCAAGTCATTGACGCAATGAAAGGCGAAATATCGGCCATGAAAGACGACGACGGCGTCATTTGAGCTGCTTCAAGAGTTCCAGGCCGGAGCCAAAGCTGTTGGGCGACGTGAGGAGCACTCTGTCCGCTAACTTGGCAGCCTTTTTCACAAAATCCGCGGGGTTCTTTTCGTACTCGGACCAGTCAAGCCCGATTATGGAGGCCGACTGCCGGTTCTTTTCAGCCGGGACCATCACCACCGCGGCCACCTTGATCCCATGGGGCTTGGCAATGTCGACTATCTCGCCCAGATCGGAGAGCGACGAAATTGACTGCGTGACCAGCGAGTGGGGCCTGGCCTCCAGCTTGTTCAGCACTGACGGGGCCGACTTATTCCTGACCTTGGCTGGAAACGAAAGATCCAGCTTGATGCTCGAGCCGTAGCCTTCCTTTCCAAGCATCCTAACTACCGCGCTCGGCCGCAGGCCCGAGTCGCCCGACTTGTCTGCCGGCTCGTCGCCCCTCAGTACGAGCATGCTGTCGACCCCGATCAGGATCGCATCTGAGACCGCTTGGCACAATGAAGTGAAATTGCGGTCGCGCACCCTGATGCTGCAGCTCAATTTGACTGAGCCTACACGCTCCTTGATGTAGCTGGCTGCAGTGACGCTTGACACCCGGGGAATGCCGAGTACTGAGTCTGTCAGGTGAATCCCCATGACAAGGCCGGGCAGCTGCGACGCGCGGTCTGCCATGGCCTGCATGTCACCATTCAGCTGCGCCAGGTCAAACCTTTCTCCATTTACAATCTTGGGCGGGTTCAGCTCGTAGGATATTTTCATCGCTCGCTGACAAAATCGGCGTCAGGCATTATTAAATGCGAGGTTGCACGCTTTGAGAGCATATATTTGGCTATCCCATTTCCAGAATCGTTGCGCAAGGAAGAGATACTGTTGCTTTTGAGTCCTGCCCTGTCAGAAAGGCCGTCCCTGCCGGCGGACGTGGCATCTGCGACTCCGGCAGCCGTGCTCGTAATAATCCATTATCACGATAGTAGGCCGCACGTATTTTTGACAAAGCGTAGCTCTGAATTAAAGTCTCACAGGGGCGAAATATCGTTCCCCGGCGGTAGGTATGTTGAAAGCGACGGCACGCTCCTTGCCACCGCGCTGCGGGAAACAGAGGAAGAGATCGGCATCGCGTTTACGCCTGATCAGGTGGCAGGCAGCCTGCGCGCAGTTTGCACGATGACTTCGAACCACTTTATCGTTCCCTTTGTAACGGTACAGGACATGCTGCCGCGGCACAGGATCGCGGCAAGCGAAGTTGAATCAGTGATTGACGCGCCGCTGATTGAAACCCTCACGAGCATCGAGCCAGACACCGAGCATTACAAACTTGCCAAGGACGCATACAAATTCACTTACAATAACAACGTGATATGGGGCGCGACTGCGAGAATCCTAAAGCAGTTGCATGATCTCATCAGACCGTCGTGATCTCTTCATCGCGTTTCGCTCGCACGGATTACAGGTCATCATTTGAGCGGCAATTATTGGAATTTGTAACTTATAGAGATAGCGGGCCCGGTGGGCTTCGATCCCACGACAACTGGCTTCGGAGGCTTGTGCTCTCTTTTTTGCAAAAGAAGATCAGCACCCTGTCCTGACTAGGCGACGGGCCCTGTCTGCGTGTTGAATTTGCTCCTATATGAAACATGGCGCCTAGAAGATAAGAAAAAGAAGCATGCTGTCCAAAATAGTACGTGAGCGAGCGCAAAGACAAGACGCCTGTGCAGGTATCGGACGAAGATTACAAAGTAGCGCCAACCAGTTCAGATGAAAAAGAGCTGAACAAGAAAGATACGAAAACGCGGGTCACAGGCGAAAACTATGACACTGGTAATTCTTAGGGTGATTTAGCATGGGTGGTAATTTAGGGTGCTAGACTGGTAACTTTGGGTGATGGCTCGGTGTTAACTTTGGGTGACGGAGAAGTGGTGATTTTGGGTCAAGGATCGGTGAATTAGGGCGATTAGGGCGATTAGTTCAATTCACTCTCATTAGATCTCACATCATTTGCCATGAAAAAATGGTAAACATAGCTATAGCAGTTCGTGTGTTCATAGGCCTTTTGCTGTGTCCCTATCTTAACAACCGACGATGTCCCTAAGTTGTCACTATATAGCGCATTATTGGGATCCAAAGCCACTACTGAACCCATTTTGCTATAACAATGAAATCCCCACCGACCCCACTACTTTCTTGGGATAGTAATCGGATCGCGTGTACCAAGATGACGATTTATGGTTTCTTTACAACAATACTGTATAAAGTCCGAGAGCTGGAAACAGATTCACATTTCACGAATACAACAAATGCAGCTGGTGACCTGATCGAAGAGATAAGCACCAAGATGGTACTATGATGGTACCAAGATGGTACTATGATGGTACCAAGATGGTACTATGATGGTACCAAGATGGTACTATGATGGTACCAAGATGGTACTATGATGGTACCATGGTACCAGATACGGTACCATGGTACCATGAAAACCCGTTCCGGGATAGTGAAAAGACCTGAAGAATCAGGTTTTCACCTGAAAAAACAGGTTTTCACTCTGGCGAATCTCATGAGCTCCAAACCCTGTTTTCACTCATTCTTCACCTGAAATACAGGGTTTCACCGTCATCTTCAGGCTTTTTCATGGTACCATGGTACCATGGTACCGGTACCAAATGGTACCATGGTACCATGGTATCGGTACCAAAAAGTACTATGATGGTACCAAGATGGTACCAAGATGGTACTATGATGGTACTATGATGGTACTATGATGGTACCAAGATGGTACCATGGTACAGGTACCAAAAAGCACAGAAGTACTGTGGGCTCGATATGTAGACAAAGCGACACTCAAATTTGCGATAGGGAACTGGCGCCTAGAATAAGGCTTGGCTCTGTGCTACAAGTAGGACGGAAAAAAGTCATATCTGCGAAGGTCACTGCGCCCAAAGTCGCACACTGGGAGTTTCCCCCGATCTTTCACTAGTGTCGCATCTTACTTCTCCGTCACCCAAAGTTAACACCGAGCCATCACCCAAAGTTACCAGTCTAGCACCCGAAAATACCAAGGGATCAAAATGTCCCTAAGATTGAACAGTGTCAAGTTAACAGTTCATGACCCTAAATTACCACCCATGCTAAATCACCCTAAGAATTACCAGTGTCAAAACTATCAGCTTCTAGAGGAAAAGGTGCAAGAATAGCAAAGCCTCAACGCGTTAGCTAGGCCTAAAAATTACATCAAACTATGTAATTTCCTATATTATATATAGGTCTCCAGAAATAAACCAAGCTTCTTTCAAACTACAGCATCTATTTCCAAAAGTTATTTATGCTAGAAGTGCCTTTAATCTCACGTGTACGCAAAGCTTTGCAACATTGAAATCTTGTCAAGCTACATCAAGGAAGTTTCAGTGGGCGACATGCTGACGGTGCAGGCGCTCATTACAAATCCGCTTGACTGGCATCACTTTTACGAAAAAATTTCTACGATAAAGACGGGCGACAGGACAGACTTTACAGTCGTCACGCAGGAAGGCGACAGGCTGGTCGGCACGGGCAACATTGTCGAAGTGGACAAGTGGAGCAACCGCGGCCAGTACGGTTTCAAGATCAAGATAGACGTCAAGAAGCAAAAGTCGCTCACAGACAGGAGGATAAGGGGGCCAGGCAAGGTCAAGATCCCTGCGCCTGTCGAAAGGCGTACCGCGCCAGCAGCAGAAGCTCCGCAAATCGCTGCGCTTGCAGCTACTATGATAACGGCGAAGGACATCGCCGCCTTTCGCGAGATGCTGAAAGGATCGGTTGCGATGGACATGGCCTAGACCTTACACTTATAACTTTCAGAACCTGCTCTATTTCCGCGCTTGGCAATCAAGGTCTTCGCGGTGGACATCGACGGCACCCTTACTGAAAACGGAGCAGGGGTGATAGACCTCGCGGCGCTGGCAAAATTGCGTTACCTTGACAGGCTGGGCTACAACGTCATTTATGTCACCGGCAGGTCGTCAGTCGAAGCGTATGTCCTTTCAGTTTTTGGAGGCACAACCAGAATCGCAGTGGGCGAAAACGGCGGCGCAATAACATTCGCGCCGCAGGAGCACAAACTATTAGCGAGCAGGGAGAAATGCATGGAAGGCTATGAATTGCTGAAGAAGAGCATCGACGGCGTACAGGCAAAGCCGGTCTTCCCGCGAATGACTGAAGTCGTGCTGCTCCGCATGTTTGACCTGAAAGAAGGCCAGAAAATCCTGGACGAGCGCGGCCTTTCATTATACCTGTCAGATAGCAAGTACGCGTTTCACATCAACGAAAAAGGGGTGGACAAGGCATACGGGCTCAAAGAAGCATTGAAGATGCTCAAGGCAGATCCGGAAGAGGCGGTCGCGATAGGCGACAGCGAAACCGACGTGCCGATGTACGACATGTGCGGATGCAGCATTGCGCTTGGGCATTCCGAGGAGAGCGTCAAGAAAAAGGCAGACCATGTTGTTAGTGGGCGCGAAGGAGCCGGGCTTGCCGAAGCGGTTGACTATGTCGCTTTCAACTACCTTGGGGTGAAGGCGAAATGACGTTCAGATTGTTCATAGACGACGTGCGCAGGCTGGTCCAGCAGGCCCTCAAAGATTCAGGATATCCAATAGTCGACTTTGATCTCTCCGAGCCTCCGCAAAAGGAATTTGGCGACCTCTCGTGCAACGTCGCATTTCTGCTAGCCAAGCAAGCCAAAAAGCCGCCGCCCAAAATAGCGACAGAACTGGCCGCAGCGCTCAAGCTGCACCTAAAGGGCACGTACGTCCTGTCGGCAGAGCCTGCAGGCGGACACGTCAACTTTCGGGTGGACTACGTCCACATGTCGCCGGCAACGCTTGCGCAGGCGCTCAAAAATCCTGACAGCTACGGATATCACGACTCGGGTAAGGGCAAACACATCGTGATAGAGCACACGAGCGTCAACCCCAACAAGGCGCTCCACGTTGGGCACATGCGCAATGTAATAATCGGCGACACTCTCCACCGCATAATGAAGGCCACGAACCACCGGGGGACGGTGCTCAACTATGTCGACGATTCCGGCCTGCAGGTGGCAGACATTGTTGTCGGCTTCAAGTTCGCCGGCTTTCCTGTCGAGCCGCCAAATAAGCAAAAATTCGACCACTACTGCGGCGACGATATCTATGTAAAGATAAACGAGATGTACGAAAAAGACCCGCAGCTGGCAGAAAAGCGCAAGTTGGTGCTCAAGGAAATAGAAGAGGGCAAGTCCGAGCTCGCTCGTTTCGCTGTTGACATCACTCAGCGCGTGCTGAACGAGCAACTAAAGACGTGCTGGCGCATGAAGGCGCGCTATGACCTCTTGAATTTCGAGTCGCACATCGTCGTGTCGAAATTGTGGAGCAAGGCGTTCGAGCTTCTGAAGAAAAGCAAGATCGCCCATTTTGAAGAGGAAGGCAAGAACAAGGGCTGCTGGGTCATAGAGGCCAAAAACGAAGAGGACAAAATCCTCGTAAGGAGCGACGGCACGGCCACGTACATCGCAAAGGACATCCCCTATGCCGCTTGGAAGCTCGGGCTGGTTGACGACCCGTTTTCCTACCGCGAATTTGTAGAACAGTGGGACGGCTCAACGCTCTACGCCACGGCGCTTGGCGGCATATCAGAATGCAAGAAATTCAACGGGGGCGAGCGGGTGATAACTATAATCGACTCACGACAGGCCCGCCTGCAGAGGATAATTTCTCAGGTGCTCTCAAAGATCGGGGCCGGCGGCCGGGAATACTTCCACCTGGGCTACGAGGCAGTGACCCTCAGCTCCGACACTGCCAAGGCGTTTGGGATCGACATTGGCGACCGACAGTTCATGCATATGTCTGGCAGGAAGGGCGTCTACGTCAACGCCGATTATGTGCTTGACACGCTGCATGCAAAGGCGTACGAAGAAGTAAAGACCAGAAACCCCAGCTTTTCCGAGCAGCAGCTGAACGCAACCGCGGAGGAAATTGCAATATCTGCGATACGCTACAACCTGATAAAACAAGACCTTGACAAGATAATCACGTTTGACGTCAAGGAGTCGCTGAGCCTTGAAGGGGACACCGGACCATATTTGCAGTACGCGTATGCGCGCTCGCAGCGCATACTGGAAAAGTCCGGCCAGAACGTCGGCAGCAATGCCAAGTTCGAGCTCCTGACTCATGAAGCAGAGATTGCCCTGATAAAAGAGATAGCCAAGCTCGACCTCGTGGTTGAGAATGCCGCAAAATCCTTCTCACCCAAGTCACTTGCGCGCTATGCTTATACACTTGCGACTACGTTCAACCTCTTTTATGAAAAAGTGCCGGTGCTAAAGGAACAAAACGCAGACGTCAAGATGGCGCGCCTTGCCCTTGTCAGGGCGTTTGGAATAACGTTGAAAAACGCGCTTGAAACGCTGGGCATAACAGCGCTTGAACGCATGTAGTCAGTGGCAGTGCAGCGCCGACTCACTTGCCACCTTACTGTTTTCGCCGTAGCACTGCGGCTTTGTGCGGAGACCCTTTGTGCAGCAGGGGCAGTGGTAGCCCTGCCAGCCCATGAATATGGCCCTGTCGCAGTTGATGCATACCTTCATCCACTTCGAGTAGCCGATTTTTTTCATCGGAATGTAGTTTGGGTGCATTTTGCAGAGTCCCCTGCAGGACATTTGGAACACACCGGGGCCGCTTGATAATTAATTATTGTTTGAGTAGGTACTGGAACGTGCCTCTCCTTTTAGATCGGTTTTTATCCCCTTTGACTTGCTATCCGCTTGTCTTGGCAAAGATCGAGGAAGGCTCGTACGTGCTGTTGTTCCACACATCGCGCAAAAAGTGGCTCGCCAGGGTGACGCAGGACAAAAAGCTCCACACCCACCTGGGTATAATCGATATCTCTGCTGCAATCGGCATGGAGTACGGGTCTGCAGTCAGGACGACCGAAGGCAAGCTCATCTTTCTCATAGAGCCCACCATCCACGACTTTATCATGAAGTCGGAGCGCAGGACCCAGATAGTGTATCCGAAGGACCTGGGATACATTGCGGCGCGCACAGGCCTCAAGAACGGCTCCAAGGTGCTTGAGGTTGGCACCGGCAGCGCCGCGCTCGCCACGTTCATGGCAAGCATCGTCAAGCCGGACGGCCACATTTACAGTTTTGACGTCAATCCGGAATTCATGGAGATAGCAAAGCGCAACCTGGAGAAGGCCGGCATGTCGCAGTACGTGACATTGCATCAGCACGACCCGCACCAGGGCGTCGACGTAAGAGAAGCGGACGTCGCAATAGTCGACCTTGGCGATCCTTGGACCGTAATCGATCAGGTTCATGACGCGCTGAAAGGCAGCGGCGCATTTGTGGCCATCTGCCCGACAATGAACCAGATCGAAAAAACGACAACAGAGTTAAAGCGCGCCGGCTACGTCGACATTGACTGCGTTGAACTTATGATCCGCAACATAGAGGCGAGGGAGGGCATGACCCGGCCGTCGATGAGGATGATCGGGCACACGACGTACCTCGTGTTTGCAAGGAAGGTGCAAAAGCTGGAAGAAAGGATTGAAGCAGCCGAGGAAGAAGCGGAAGGCGACGAAACAGACGATTGATACTTATAGCAAATGCCGCGAGAAACTCTAGTGACCCGGGCCGCAGGTTTTTTCAGCAGATACAAGGACGCTATACTGTTCAACAGGAACCTGATAATTTCCGGTGCCGGGGCCTTTTTCGCAAGCGCCTCTATGTCGCAGCTGTATGCGCAGTACGACAGCAACGACCTTGCAAACTCGGCAGTCGCCCTCGCGGTGGAATATGGCGTCTACATCCCGGCTTTTGCAACGCTGTTCTACGTCGACAACCGGAGCAAGTACGTCGACCCCGCGACTGGTAGGCGAGACGCGCGCCGGGTAATGCAGGACGTAAAAAAGCTCTTTGCCGCCTTTTCAGTCGCTGAGGTGATATACTCGGTAACCAAGGTCCTGATGCAGTACGTACTGCTCCAGGCGGGGGGCCAGCCTTACGAGGCGTCTATGGCAAGTTCCCTGGTCGCATGGAGCATGTTCTTTGCGGCGATAAACTCGATGGCAAAACTAGTCAGGCTTTTCAAAGGCAGACCTTAGTCAAGCTCAAACTCGACGTAAGTATTTTCGGTGACGTTGTATTTCTGCGCAAAGCCGGCCACGGTCTCTAACACATAAAGCGAGTTGTCGTCAGGCTTGTACGACTGGCAGAACAAATCACCGATGCACGGCTCCAGGCTGTGCTCGACGTGGACTACTTCTTTATCTTCGTCAAGCCAGATGATGTCTATAGGGAACTTCATGTTCTTCATCCAGAACGAATGCTCGCGCTCTGTGTCGAACAGAAAGAGCATCGCCTCGTTCTCCTTGAGGGCATCCTTGACCGACAGCCCTTTGGACTTTTGGGTGCTGTTCGCGGCAATGTCGGCCACGAGCTCAACTCCGTTCACCGTAATGTTGACCTGCATGTAACCGTTGTTGCTCGGGCTCGCCCCGCCCACGACAAGCTCCTGCTGTTCTGTCTCTAGCTCGCTGGCCGCCCAGTCAAGGCTGCCAATGTAGCCGCCGGGATAGAAAATGACAGCCGCAGCGATAATCCCCGCAGCTGCCGCTGCAACAATTGCGATTACCGTAATTGTTTGCAATACCTGTTGTACCAGTTCTCGATATTTATGTCATGACACTGGCTTGGCTAGCCGGAGGTGCACCAGCTGCGAACTCTTGCCCTGCTGCATAATGCGGGGCTCGTTGCCGGCGCGCCTAAAGTATGATCCAAGCACAAGGGCCCAGGGCAGGACATGCTTGCTTTCAACCTTTGATTGGAGGCTCACGATGTTGTTGCTCCTATCGTGCTTCAAGCCCCCGAGGCAACTTATCTTGAGGGCAGAGTCGACAAGGTCCATCACTTCAATGGCGCCCAAATCGGATATCTTCAGGCCGTACTTTTCGTCGATGGTTTCGACAAGCTCGGCCGGCATCTCTACGCCACTCACAGCGTATTCCAGCATCTTAAGCGACAGCCCGTTTTCCACTATCCTTGCCAGCTCGACTGCCTTTGCAGCCATCGCCGGCTCTGTGTCCAGCAGGTACTTTACTTCACCGGCGCTGCCCCACGCCTCTTCAAAGTTCTTGGACTGGAGGGCGCCAAACGAATCTGTCGAGGAAAAGAGCGCGGCCTTGCCGTTGCTGCTGTCGACAGACACCATGTGCGTCGAGTCGATGATTATCACGTTGGACTGCACTTCGCCGGTCCTAAGGTCGATCCCTTCCGGCAGCTGGAATATGCTTTCGTTGCCGATGCACTGCGCCCCGAGTATGAATCTGGCGCGGACGCCGGCAGTGACAGCCCTGACAAGGGAGGGCTTGCACTGCGATATAAGCCTGAGGCCCCACTGGTCGAGAGTCGCGATGATGGACGAGCGCGAGCCGGCCATCAGGCTCCCTATCTTTTCCAGCGCCGAATTGGCATCCAAGATAAAGTAGCGCCTTTCCTCGGAGCCTTTGGGGCGCTGGCCCTCGTCGTTTATCTTTTGCAGGCGGTCGATGATCTTATTCATGTTCTTTACCCTGCGCTCGTGCAGGTTGACTATTTCGGAAAACGCTTCTTCCGGCGGGATCGCGCTGCAGATAAGCGGCTTTTGCTTCGAGATTACTGCCAGCCTCTTTTTCTCCAGCTTTTTCACCGTCTGGTATATCTTTGTCCGGGGAAGGTTTGCATAATAGGCTATCTCGCTTGCGGCAAGCGAGCCCTTGCCTATCATTGTAAGGTACGCTCTTGCTTCATACTTGGACAGCCCAAATTCTTCAAGGCTGCCTGGAAGATCGCTATCGCTGTCAGTAGGCACACCTTTTCCAAATGGAAAATGAAGGTAAAACGATTGGTCAAATAGATTGCGCCCAAGTTCGAAAAAATGTCAAGCTGTTACCGCCGAACCTTGTCACCGCAGTTACAAAACGTTTCGGCACATGGCAAGTATTATTTCAACTGCCCTATTCAAAACCAGTATGAATTCAAGGTGGGTAAAGTCTGAGTCAATACTCAATAATGACGATCAAGCCGTTTCGCCGCCAAAGCCGGGAGGGCCGCTGAAGCCGAGGCTCGACGCGGTGCAGAAAAAGATAGAGGTGCAGATTGGCCGGCTGGAGGAGCTCCACGGGCTGCTCAAGTCGAAGGACGAGGAGGTCTTCTGCAAGCTGGTGAATTCGATAAAGGAGAACAACGCCCAGTACTCAATCGTGCTCTCGTCGGACCTTGCAAGGGCAAGGCAGGTGTCAAGGGTCGTATTCCTGTCGAGAGTTGCGCTCGAAAAGCTGGTTGCAAGATTATCGTCGGCTTCAGACTTTGGCGATCTTGTCATTGTGCTGAGCCCCGCGATGGCAGTAGTAAAGAACCTGAGGTCGTCACTTACGCCGCACGTGCCCGAGATGGAAGGAGAGCTCGGGATCATCTCCGAGCTCCTGAGCGGGATACTCGTGGACGCAGGCCAGGTGGGCGGTTACACTATCAACTTTGAAACTGCAAACGAAGAGGCCGTGCGCCTCATAGACGAAGCATCGACGACAGTAGAGCGAAAGATGAAAGAAGAGTTCCCCGGCATCCCAGACTTGCCGGTAATACCACAGAATCTTGCCTAGGCCGGCTTGTGGCTGGGCCGGTTAGGCAAGCTCTGGAAGGCAATCTGCCAACATCTTTTGACTGCGCGGTTTTTCGTCGTTTTTCCATAGTCGCCGCAGTAGTACTTGTTCAAGAAGAACGCTTCCATGAAGGAGAGAGCGAACGCTGCGCTTGCCAGCCTCCAGCGGAACGCCTACGCGATGGGCATGCTGCGCTCAAGGCTCGAGTCGCGGATCAATTTTATCCTGAACGAGAAGGGCAGCACGGCGGGCTACCAGGAGCTGAGCCGGGTGCTTGAGCTCGCGAAAAACGGCGAGATGATCTTGCACGAGATGTCGGAAAAAATCGAATCTGCCCGCTTCCTGGAGGAGTTTGTCATGATAATGGACAGCGCCGCGTCCTCTGTCAGCGGGATAAAGGACGACCTCGAGCAGATGATGCCGGCGGCAGAGGCCGCGCTGGAAGAAATGCACGACGCCATTTCCAAGGTGTCCACCGGGCTTCATGCAGAACTAAGGCAAGTGATCGAGCCGGGAATCCTTGCCGAAGTGACAGCCGCCATAGCTGCGGGCAGTATCCGCACTGCTGCAGGCGTTGAGGTGAAAGAGGCCGCGCCGGTTCAAGAGGAAAAGGAAGAGGAGCCTGAGGCCGTGCCGGCATAGGTGCAAATAATTTTGTTAGCTAGGCAACATAGATTTACACCTTAGTAATTCAAAGCCCAAGTCAATTCTGCCTTGAACTGTAATTATGAGTCTTGCACCACAGGAACTGGAAAATAGCGCTAGCAAGTATGCAGCCGAGGCAATCCGGCTGGATTCTCAGGGGTCTCGCGGAATGGCAATTCAGTCGTACCAGCGCGCAATAGAGGCGCTGGTAAAGCTGGTCCAGATATATCCAGATTACAAGCTAAACAAAGTCTACATGGAGAGAGCAAACGCCTATCAGAACAGGATAAAAGCCCTCCAGATGTCGCACGGCTTGGAAGAAGAGCGGCCTGCGCCCGCCCAGATAAACAACACAAAGCAGGAGCCTTCAAACGGGCACACAAGCAAGCCGGCGGCATCGTCCGGCACAAAGTCAGCCAACGTCGAAACGCTCAAGGCCGACTTTGACGACCTTGTAATGAAGGAAAAGCCCAACGTGAGCTGGAACGAAGTCATCGGGCTTGAAGACGCAAAGAGGGCGATCCGCGAGTCTATAGTTTACCCAATGAAGAGGGTAGATCTCTTCCCGCTTGGCTGGCCACGCGGAATACTGCTCTACGGACCACCGGGATGCGGCAAGACGCTGCTTGCAGCAGCCGCAGCAGCTGAAATTGACGGCTACTTCATCAACGTCGACGCCGCTTCTATGATGAGCAAGTGGCTCGGCGAGGCAGAAAAAAACATTGCGAAATTGTTCAAGATGGCGCGCACCCTGAACGAAAATGAGAGGGTGCCGGTGCTTTTGTTCATCGACGAAATCGACTCCCTCCTTGGCACACGCAACAGCGAAGTGGGAGGCGAAGTCCGCGTCAAGAACCAGTTCCTGACCGAAATGGATGGCATCAACGGCAAGAGCAAGGAGTCGCAATTGTACGTCATTGGCGCGACCAACAAGCCCTGGAGCCTTGAAGCTGGATTCCTGCGCAGGTTCCAGAAGAGAATCTATGTAACGTTGCCAGACACCGCGTCAAGGACAAACCTCTTCACGCAGTATACAGTGCCGCTGAACGTCGAAGGCATGCTCAGGGTGGACGAGCTTGCAAAGGTGAGCGAAGGATACAGCGCAAGCGACATCAAGGACATCTGCCAGTCAGTGCAATTGCGCGTAGTAAACGAGCTGTTTGAAAGCGGCAAGGCGATGGAAGCCGGCACCAATCCCAGGGCCATTAACATGCCTGACTTTAAGGAGATCCTGAAGATAAGAAAGCCTTCGGTCAGCATCGACATGATAAGGGCCTACATGCGGTGGAGCGACCAGTTCAAAGCACTCTAAAATTTTCTTTTGTGTTTTTCCCATACTTTATATATCTAGTCTAGGACACGGTTTTTCGTTAAATGGCATTTGAAGACATTCTTCCCATTGGCGCGTCTATAGCATCAATGGGGGTCGCGGCCGGCCTTGCCGTGTGGGTCGGCAGGCAGCACAGCGGGACCGAGCAGATGTTGAAGATTTCGTCGGCAGTGAGGCAGGGCGCCCAGGCTTTCTTGAGGCGCGAATTCAGGATAGTTATACCGGCGGCAGTCGCGCTGGCAATCATTATTGCGTTCACTTCGGGATTCTCAAACGGCGTGGCCTTTGCAGTCGGGGCGGCGCTATCTGGCATCGCCGGACTTATTGCGCTCAAGATTACTGTCAGGGCAGCGGTGAGGGCGGCCCAAGCTACATACAGGGGTTTGGGGCCGGCGTTTGCCACAGCATTCAGGGGCGGCGCAACAGTGGGCTTGTCGGTGCCTGCAATGGCATTGATCGCTATTACTGTGCTTTACTTCGTATTTCCGGACCCGCTCACGATAGCCGGGGTCGGAATCGGCGCAAGCCTGATAGCATTATTCATCAGAGCCGGAGGGGGCATATTCACAAAG
This sequence comes from Nitrososphaera sp., assembly GCA_035283265.1. GTDB lineage: Archaea > Thermoproteota > Nitrososphaeria > Nitrososphaerales > Nitrososphaeraceae > Nitrososphaera. Next base: position 23,917 of record DATEUD010000050.1, on the reverse strand, counting down.
GCCGCGGACCTTGGGGCTGACCTTGTTGGCAAGGTCGAAGCGGGAATCCCGGAGGACGACCCGCGGAACCCTGCAACGATAGCGGACAACGTCGGCGACAACGTCGGCGATGCGGCCGGCATGGGCTCTGACATTTATGAATCATACATTGTCACGATACTTGCAGCCATGTTGCTTGGTGCGCTCATCGTCCCGGCATCGCTGCAGGCAATAGGCGGCGACAGGTTTGCGCTAACAACACTTCCAATCGCCGGCATTGAAGTGAACCCGCTTATCGTGTATCCGATGCTAATCGGGGCGTCTGGCCTGATAGCGTCGATAGTCGGGGCCATGACGATAACTTCGAGAAAGATATCAGACCCCATGAAGCCCCTGGACCTCGCCTTCATTGTAAGCGCAGTAATAGCAATCGCGCTCAACTTTTTCTTCACCACCATCTTCCTTGGCTACAACACGCTGTCGTACGCGCTCTTTGCGACAACGGTCGTGGGCGTAATCCTTGTGCCAGTCATACAGAAAATCACCGACTATTACACCAACTACAAGTACAAGCCTGTGCTTGAAATTGCCGACTCGACAAAGTGGGGCTATGCCTCAAACACGCTCACTGGCATCATCATGGGCATGCAGTCGACCGGACCTTTCATGCTTGCAATCGTCGTTGTGCTTGGAATTTCGTACGGCATCACTTTTGGAATAACACAGGATCCGCTCATGGGCATCTACGGGACTGCAATGGCTGCAATGGCGATGCTCAGCCTTGCAGGAATCGTACTCTGCATCGACGCGTTCGGCCCCATCAGCGACAACGCCGGCGGCATCGTGGAAATGACCGGCATGGGTGACGAGAACCGTACGATAACGGACAAGATAGATGCGGCCGGCAACACCACGAAGGCCATAACAAAGGGCTTTGCAATCGCCAGCGCGGGCCTTGCGGCGCTTGCCATGATACAGGCGTTCCAGCACGAAGCAGACAAGATCTTCCCGGCAATGACATTTGAATATTCGCTGTCAGACGTAGGGCTCATAATAGGGCTTCTAGTCGGCGGCCTGATACCGTTCTTTGTAACGAGCCAACTCATCGCAGGCGTAAGCAGATCTGCCACCAAGATGGTAGACGAGGTGAGGAGGCAGTTCAAGGAAATACCGGGCATTCTGGAAGGCAAGGCCACGCCCGACTATGCAAGGTGCGTTGACATTGCAACGACCGCGAGCCTCAGGGAGCTGTGGAAGCCGGCGGTTGTCACAGTCGCAGCGCCAATCGTGATAGGCGTGCTACTCGGTCCGACTGCGGTGGCAGGCGTGCTCATGGGCGCGGTGGTGAGCGGACTGTTCCTAGCGTACCACCTGGCAAACAGCGGAGGCGCTTGGGACAACGCGAAAAAGTACATCGAGATGCAGGGCAAGAAAAAGACAGAGGCTCACGCAGTCGCGGTTGTCGGCGACCTGATAGGCGACCCATACAAGGACACGGCCGGGCCGGCGCTCAACACCGTGATCAAGCTGCTCAACACTGTTGCAATAGTGTTCGTGCCCGTGTTCATCACGATACTGCCTCTCTGACCAAAAATATAAACACAGGCCGCGCTATCGACATTCGCATAGATGGAATTTAACACCAAGTTCGACGCCAAGGCGATCGAAAACGAGGTCCGCAATTATCTCGATAGTCTCGATTTAAGGGCTCATCTTGAGAACGAGCTTGCCGGCAAAGAGCTGGTGGGCTACATAGAGGGGCCGCCCACGATGAATGGCGAGCCCCACGCGGGGCACCTCCGTGGTAGGATAATCAAGGATCTGTGGTACCGCTTTAACACGCTGCGAAAAAAGAAAGTAATTTTCCGGGCCGGATGGGACACCCAAGGGTTGCCAGTGGAATTGCAGGCAGAAAAGGAGCTCGGGCTTACTGGCAGCAAGGCAGAAAACATAAGCAAGGTGGGCGTCGAAAAAATAGTTGAAACCTGCAAAAAGATAATCCACTCCTACAACGAAAAGTGGGTTGCGGCCGATAAGCTACTCGGCATGTCATTCAACTACGAAAAGGCGTACTGGACGTTCCACGATTCCTACATCGAGCGGGAATGGCAGTACATGAAAAAAGCATGGGAAAACGACGTTTTAAGGGAGTGGTTTAGGGTGGTCGCATACTGCCCGTCCTGCCAGACGTCGCTCTCAAACGCCGAAGTGAACCAAGGCTATGAGACAGTCGAGGATCCATCATTTTACTACAAGGTCAAGCTGGCAGACGAAGATGCGCACCTGATAGTTTGGACCACGATGCCCTTTACGATTGTCACGGACGAAATGGTGGGCGCAAACCCAAAGGCCGACTACAACTATGTCAGGGTCAACGATGAAAAATGGGTAATCGGAGCAGACAGGATGCAGGACCTGTTGAAGGAACTGCGGGTCGAAGATTACGCGGTCGAAAAGACGATCAAGGGGAGCGGGCTTGACGGCAAGCGTTACATTCATCCGTTGCTACATCTGATCCCGGGACTTGCCGAGCTAGCAAGCAAAGGCTCAATCCACTTTGTAGTAGCTGAAGATTTTGTAGATATTGCAACAGGGAGCGGTCTCGTGCATCTCTCCCCGGCAAACGGCGAGGAGGACTTTGAGATAGCTGCAAAAAGGAACGTCCCGATTTTCGTGCCGATAGATGACAGGGTGGTTTTCACAGAAAAGGCTGGCGCGTTCAAGGACCTCTTTGTAAGGGACGCCGACATGAAGGTCACACAGGCGATGAGAGAAGCCAAAGCGTTTGTCAAGCTGGGCAAGATAAAGCACCAGTATCCGACGTGCTGGCGCTCCCACCACAAGGTGGTGTGGCTTGCCCGGCGCGAATATTTCTACATCATTGAAAAGCTGGGCGACATGCCGCTCGAAGCCGCGCAGAATGTCGAGTACTTTTTCGAGCCGCCAAAGAACAGGTTCGTGGAAATAATCCGGGAGCAGCATCCTTGGTGCGTCTCCCGCGAGCGCGTCTGGGGCACCCCGCTCCCGGTGTGGTCGTGCGGGAAGTGCGGCCACAAAGACGCACTCTTCTCAAGGGCAGAGATAGTGAAAAAGGCGATCGAGCTGCCCGATGGGCCGGAATTCGAGCTCCACCGGCCCTGGATCGACAGGATTAAGATAAAGTGCGAAAAGTGCGGCGCGGTTATGCAGCGCGAGCAGTTTGTACTTGACACATGGCACAACAGCGGCGCAGCCCCTTACGCGTCGCTCACAGATCAGGAATACAACGACCTGATACCGGCAACGTTCCTGACGGAGGGCATTGACCAGACAAGGGGTTGGGCCTACACGCTCTTGATGGAAAGCGTCATCATGAACCAGGCCGGAATCGCGCCATTCCAGTCGTTCCTATTCCAGGGGCACGTGCTTGACGAAAAGGGCAACAAGATGAGCAAGAGCCTCGGCAATGTCATCGAAGCGCGCGTACTATTGAGCGACAACCCTGTCGACCTCGTAAGGCTGTATTTCATGTGGAAGTCGTCGCCTATTGAATCACTGAACTTTAGCCTAGACGAAATGAAGACAAGGCCGTACCAGATCCTGAGTACACTTCACAACCTGCATGTCTACTTCAAGCAGAACAGCGAATTTGACAAGTTCGATCATGACAAGCACACCCTGCAGTGGGTCGCCGATCGTGATCTGCTTGGACCGACCGAAGCGTGGCTTTTATCCAAATTGCAGAGATTGATATCGGAAGTGACTGATTCTTTTGAGCGCTGCCGATTCCATGAAGGCGCAAAAACGATCGACGAATTCATAATTAACCATCTGAGCCAGACCTATGTCCCGTTGACCAGGAACATAATCTGGGACGACAGCGCCGAGAATTTGGACAGGCGCCTTGCGGTCTATTCGGTGATAGGTCACGTGCTGATGCAGCTGGACGTGATGCTCCACCCATTGTCGCCTTTCACAACGGAGTACCTATACCTGACATGCTTTGGGAAGAAAAAGAGCGTGCTCCTCGAAGGCTGGCCGCACCGAGACGAGAAACTAGTCGACGCCAAAGTCGAGTCGGCACTTGACAGAATCAAAGAAATCGTGTCCCTTGCCAACTCCGCCAGGAACCTTGCTGGCCTCAAGAGACGCTGGCCAATCAAACAAGTCATGATCTGCGGCCATGGGTTGCAATCGCTCAAGGAGGGAGGGGTTGATGAGGTACTCAAAAGCCAGCTCAACGCCGGGCAATACCTGCTGGTAGAAATTGCCACAGGCCAGCAGCTTGAAAAGGTGGCCGGACTACTTGACAACAAGATGCCAATTTCAGTCAGCGTGGAGCTTGTGAGAAAAAACGTCGCGCCAAAGGTCAAAGCAGACATCGGCAAGGTGGCGCAAGCGTTTGAAAGCACCGACAGACTAACGCTTCTCAACTCGCTCCGGTCAGGCAGCCATTCGCTCGCCTATGACAACAAGACGGTTGATCTGTCACCTTCTGACGTCGAGATCTCTTACAAAGCAGCCCAAGGGTACTCGTCGTCTGAAAGGGACGATCTTGTGGTATTCATCTCAACCACGCGCGACAAGGACCTGACTGCCAAGGGCCTGCTGAGGGATCTGGCAAGGCAGCTTCAGCAGCTGCGCAAAGAGCGGCAGTACAACCCGACTGACATTCTCAACGCCGCGTACGTTGCAGGTCTAGACGACGAAGAGATTGCTGCACTGTCTGCGATGAAGGACGAGCTGACCTACCTGGTGCGCGTAAAAAGCATGGCGCTTTCTAAAGAGCCGCTCGACAAGGTTAACTACAAAACTGTCGAGGTTGATGGTAGGGAATTCAAGATATCCGTGGAATAAATTTTCACTAGTTGGCGCGCAATATTGCTGCTATAATGTAATATTGTCCGTTCTTATTGGTTGACTATAGGGGAGCAGGGATGCAAAATTATTGCCACCCACTGAAAAAGTAGAAAGAATTGCTCTCCAAGTCAATAATTGTTGTCATATTATCGTAAATAGATATTTTATGAAGTTACGCTGATTGACCAACGAACAGGTAACCCTCGACAGTTGGGTCATGGGCAGACTGAGAGACCGGCTGCGGAGGGCCTCGATAATAGCCAGCAGGACTGGCAGGCCAGTGGTGCTCTATCGGCATACCATCGAGGAGATGGATAATTCCGCGGAGGAAGAAATTGCCACGGTCAACGAACAGTATGTTGTCGTGCAGGTCATAACACACGGAGGCTTTATCCCGCCCAACTTCCAGCTACAGTACGTCTTTACTTTTGAGCAGTTCCCTGACTGGATAATGAAGCGAAGCAACGAGCTGCTGTCATTGTGCCTTGAAAGCCTGGACCAGGAAATAGTCGATTAAGCGTTCAGTCGATTAAGCGTTCACTCTAAATAGCACTGGTTTTTCAGTATAATTGAAATGGCCAAGTTTGATGGTATAAAGGGGCAAGAATTGCTCGACGTGGAGGAAACAAAGGGCGAATTGACGCTAATCTTCAAAGACAACAGGTACCTGTTTGTCAAGGTTCAGGATGGCAAGCTGGTCTGCGATTCCGTGCCGGAATAATTCATTTTTTGCTTTTCATGTATTTTTCATACATCGACACTACGGTTTCCTGCGATACCGACTGGACAGAGCCAGGCCTCATGGTCCTTACCCTCTGTATCGCCTGTTCTGCGGTGATGTGCTGCTTTTTGACAAGATACGCGGCTAGCACCGCCCCAGTCCTGCCCTTGCCGGCGGCGCAGTGGACCATCACCGGCTTTCCTCCGCGTATCTGCTGGTCAATGAAGTCTACTGCCTGTTCTAGCTCTTCCATGTTGGGGGCGCCAAAATCTTCAACGGCCAGGTGCAGGTAGTCAATGTCGCCGCCATTGAACCAGTCAGATGGCAGCGCGACTTCCCTCACCGTGACAATTGACTTGATTCCCTGGTCGACCACCCACTCGAACTCGTCCTCTGTGACAGGCAGGCCGCATCCGGCCAGCTTGCCCTCTATGACCCAACTAAAGTTGGTGGGCTTGTCGGTCACAATACCATGGAACCGCCTATAGGCGTCGCCAATCCGTGTCAACAGCAACCTAAGGGCGGCAATAATTTATTAACAATGCGCTACGTATTCTAGCTGTGCTTGAAGCAAAATGCCCCGAGTGCGGCAAAAAGGCTGAAGTGAATGATGACATGTCCGAGGTAAAGTGCAGGCACTGCGACTTCTCTGCTACTTACGACGATTATATCGAGATAATGAAGGGCAAGGCAGTAGACATTTCCGACAACTATCAGATGAACTGGGACAGAAACCCGTTCTAGTTACCAGACGCCGCCCTTGTCGCTGCAATCTAGGTGTGCTCCGCAATTTGAGCAGACCATATGGCACGCTTGCATGTGCTGCATTGCAAAGCTACAGCGCGGACACTCAATGACTTCATGCTCTGCGTCCAACGCTGATGCTGCAACAAAGTAGCTTTTAACCGTTTCATGCCCAAAGGTTAATTAAACGTTTAAGGCGGCTGAATTTTACTTTGGCCCAATTCAAACTGGTCGTTTCAGACACAAAGGGCAAGACGATTGCACAGGAGCTCAAGGACAGGGCTGCGCAACCACTAGTGGGCTCTAGGATAGGCAACGTTATCGATGCCTCCGTGATCGGAGTTGCCGGCGGGAAATTGAAAATAACCGGCGGCAGCGACAAGTCTGGAACCCCAATGCGCTCCGACGTCCACGGTGGGGTCAAGAAATATGTTTTGCTTTCGACAGGCGTTGGCAACAGGAGCGAGGAAAGAGTAAGAAAGCTGGTGAGGGGCAACATGGTCACCGAAGAAATCTACCAATTGAACTGCATGCTGATTGAAGGCGCGCTGCCTGAAAAACAGGCTGAAGCTGCGGCGCCAGAAACAGCCGAGCCTGCAAAGAAAAAGAAGTAGTTCCGTACCTTAATATCCCCGAGAATTTTACGATACATGTTGCACTGGAAAGAGACTCTGCCGGATTGGTACGTCAAGGAGTATGGCTACCAGCCCTGCGTCAACATCGGCACTTCAGGTCACGTTGACCACGGCAAGACCACCCTTGTTGAGGCCATCACCGGCGTCTGGACCAGCGCCCACAGCGAAGAGCTTAGGAGGGGCATCACGATTAAGGTCGGCTACGCCGACGCAGCGTTTTACAAGTGCTCCAAATGCCCGCCAACTGTCGGCTACAGCACGCAGCCAAAATGCAACAACTGCGGGGGCAAGAGCGAACTCTCGCGGGTGGTAAGTTTTGTCGATTCGCCTGGACACGAAAGCCTAATGGCCAATATGCTCTCCGGTGCCGCACTAATGGACGGCGCGATCCTTGTGATGGCTGCGAACGAAAAGGTTCCGCAGCCGCAGACAAGGGAGCACCTGCTCGCGCTTTCCGTCCTTGGCATCCAGCAGATCGTCCTTGTGCAGAACAAGGCTGATCTGACAGATTACGAAGAAGCGCTTGACAATTACAAGCAAATTAAGGATTTTGTAAAGGGGAGCATTGCGGAAAAAGCTCCAATCATCCCTTTGTCGGCCCAGCACAAGATCAACATTGACGCGCTTATTGAAGCAATTGAAAACAACATCAAGACGCCGGCGCGGACCAAAAATGTCGAGCCGATAATGCACGTCTTGCGCTCGTTTGACGTGAACAAGCCGGGGTCGCCCGTCAAGCAGGTCAAGGGCGGCATAATTGGCGGCGCGCTAGTGCACGGCGAGTTCAACGTCGGCGACGAAATAGAGATCCGCCCCGGACTCCTGGACGAAAAGAAGGGAAGGTATGAGCCTATCACCTCTCAAATTTCTACGCTTGGGACCGGCGCAGGTCTCGTCGACACAGTAAAGCCCGGCGGCCTTGTCGCGATAGGCACAAAGCTGGACCCCACGTTTACAAAGAGTGACTCTCTCATCGGCTCCGTGGTCGGCAAACCAAACACGCTTCCAAAGGACGTTGAAGACGTCACCGTGGAGACGCACCTCTTTGACACCGCGGTTGGAACAGCCGAAATGGTCAAGGTAGAGCCGATCAAAGTAAGAGAGCCTATCAGGCTCAACATCGGCACAGCGGCAAGCGTTGGCACAGTGACAAACGTGAGGGACAGCAAGATTGAAGTAAAGCTGAAAAAGCCGGTATGCTTGATGCCAAAGAGCAGGGTCGCCATCAGCAGGAGGATAGCTGAGAGGTGGCGCCTCATTGGATCAGGAATAGCCATATAGCATGGACATTCTTTGCGACACCAGCTTTTTGATGGTTCTCGTTTCAAAGCCCATAAAGCAGGTTGCAAAGATAGAGTCGCAGCTCGGCCGGCTTGATTTTCTGGTCCCAGACATTGTAAAATACGAGCTTGTCCGTCTGGCAGAAAAGGCCGGCCCCAAAAGGTCGACATTTGCAAAGACCGCGCTCGAGCTTGCGAAGGCAAAATTCAAAACGGTGACTGTAACAAAGGCGCGGCATGTCGACGACTCGATAATTGAATACGCTGTCAAGCACAAGTGTGCAGTCGCGACGATAGACACCAACCTGCGGCGGCGGCTCATCGCCAACGAAGTGCTGGTGCTAACCCTCAGTATGGATAGGCTTATTGTCGCAAACCCAAAGCCAAGCCAAAGCCAAAGCAAAGGGATCACCTTTAAATAAATTCTTGAGTGCCAACATTGCATGGACTTTAATGGAGTCAGCTTCCATTGGCTTGGCCACGACGGCTTTAGGATAATAGCAGGCGGCAAGACCATTTACATCGACCCGTACCAGCTTTCCAAGGCGCAGCATAGCAAAAACGACGCCGACATCGTGTTCATCTCGCACAACCACTTTGATCATCTAAGCATGGACGACATCAAGCACGTTGTCGCCAACAACACTACCATTGTCGCAGCCAAAGAATGTGTCGATCAGCTCAAGGGGAGTGGAGCAGCTGAAATAAAGGGAGTCACGCCTGGCGACAAACTTGTGGTTCAGGGTGTGTCCGTAGAGGCGGTGGCGGCGTACAACACCAACAAGAGGTTTCACCCCAAGGCAGACGGCAAAGTCGGGTTCGTCTTCATCGCAAACAACATGCGCATATACCATTCAGGCGACACTGACTACATCCCGGAAATGAGTGCAGTCAAACCAGATATCGCGCTTGTACCGGTGTCCGGGACGTACGTAATGACCGCAGAAGAGGCCGCCAGTGCGGTAAATGATAAGATAAAACCAAGAAAATTGGCGATCCCAATGCACTATGGATCAATCATTGGCAGCGAAAAAGACGCTGCCAAGTTCAAAGAGCTTGTGAATGTGTGCTCGGTGGAGATCCTAAGTCGCGAATAAACTGCGAAATTCCTAGATAAAAATTATGAACCCACTATTCTCTCTGTATCAACGCCGAAGAAAAAATATGGCTATGATATAGGTCACGAACGGTCAAAGCATGAAGCCAGTGAACGCCGCTTAAACTGGCCAGATTTCAAATGATTATTCAGACTTCATTTGCAGAAGATTGTTGCTTCTTGGCGTCTTGTATTTCTTCAGGAGGTCCTCCGGAACGAAGCAATAATTCCCTTTTGTGTCTCCTCAAAATTAATTCCAAATATCTAGTGATTTCACTCGTTTCTTCGGGCGTCGCCTTTCCTTCAATTAATCGAATCTGATACCTCGCAAACCATGCCCATATCCAGTTCTCTTGCAACATCGTTTCGTTTTCAACAACGTACTGGTGTCTCCTATGCCAATAACCAATGAGCATTGCGGCCGGGACGTAAAGGGCAATAAATAATATTACAAAAAATGGAAGGCTTCCAATAGTATCATTTAGAAATGAAATTTTCGCTACAGCAAAATTGTATGAAATGAGGATAAAATTTGTGAATGTAAGTACGAAGGCCAAGTAAATGCTATGTCCATTTCTAAAGTCCAGCCAACGCTTACGCAGAAACTGTTTATTCATCGATGATACAGCCATTGTGCTGCATGATCCGACTAATTTAGTTTTACCTTTCTGTTCTGTAGTTGTCGGATCGCGTTGTGCAATCCTTCGTGAAAGTATACATCAGAGACTAAACACAAGACGTGCGTTTTTTGTGCGGAAAAACTCAAATCAAAACTAGACGATGGTAAGGAATTGTAACTGTGAAAATGCAAGACAACTGAAAACTCAAAGCCAAATGGTGACATTAATTCAGAATGCAGGTAGCAAATAGCGGTCTGCTGCCGCTCACATGTAATCTCTGGTGCGTGCGAGTCCGCTCATACCACCAATTGTCTTAAACAACGCCTTGCTTCTTAATTCATTAGAAGTCATCTCATAAACTCCTCCGAAGCAAAATCATCATGCAACCAAGCTGGACAAATCCCAGAAAGTTCTCTGCATAATAGTCATAGCGCACCTGGATCCGGCGGAAATTCTGCAGCCATGCAAACAACCTCTCTACCATCCACCTGCTTTTGTAGCGACGCAGTGGCCGTCCATCCTGCGTTTTAGATGCCTGTCTGTTGTACCTATGGGGCGCTATCAGTTCAATGCCGCAATTGACAGCCAGCTTGACATCAAGAGGGTCGCTGTCGTACGCCTTGTCTCCTACAAGGCGTTCCGGTTTTTCATCAGTGACAAAACACTCGGCGACAGTCTGCTCAGCAAGGGTGACTTCATGCGGCGAAGCAGACGCAACGTGTACGGGTACGGCGACAGGAAGACCATTACCGTCTGCAACTGCCATGACCTTCGTACCCTTGCCCCGCTTGGTCGCTCCAACCTCGTTCCCCCTTTTTTCGCAACCACAAACGTACCATCTATATGGCATTCTGACAGGTCCAGCTTGCCACGCTCTCGCAAATCATCAGCCAGTGTCTGGAGAACTCGTTCAAATACGCCAGAGCGGACCCACTGCTGGAACCTGCGATGACAGGTCTGGTACGGCGGATAGCGATCCGGCATGTCATACCATGGAGCGCCGGTACGAAGTACCCACAGGATGCCGTTCATGACCTCTCTAGAATCACGCCATGGCCTGCCCTTGCCATCCGGTTGCCGGCGTGGTTCAGGGATGAGCGGCTGTATGACTGACCACTGTTCGTCTGTCAAGTCCATGATGATATTCTGAATCTATCATCAGAAAGCTTGTCTCAATCAAATATGTAGACTAGAAGGTGAATGATCGCTGATGTCCATCAGTGCCGTACCATTTATGAGATGACCTCTAGTACATTTGCCCTAAATTTAGCAAGAACTAAAACTTGTTCTTGATGAAATGATAAATTCGGCGAATAGGAGGTATTGAGCCAAGAAATTTCTTAGTCTTTCCTGTGAATAGATTTTTGTTTCTCTTAAAGCCGGATTTCATCACCTTCAATTCAGCTTCTAATTCTCTGACATCATTTTCTTTACCTATAAAACAGATAAAACTTACATCATCCCTTACGAAAAGCGAATTTCCAAAATCTGATAATTCTTGTCGTGTCCACTGAGACCTATGTATTTCATACTCGTTATTGAAGGCATCTCGTTGGTTGCTAACTGTTTTTGGAGTGGAGATTATCATGCCGCCATGTTTTGCCAATATTTTCCTTGCCAATAGCACTCCTTCATTCTTATCAAAATGCTCCAAGACATCAATAAGCAAAACTAGATCGTAGTTAAAGTCAAGCGTGTCGATTATCTTGGAGATATCATCAACGTAGACGTGATTGTATACGAATCTGTGTATTGGTGTAATATACTCTTCAAAAGCCTCTACGGCGTCTATTCTTCTTGCAAATTCTGAGTATTTTTGTCTACCGTCCCACAATTCGAGATACTCACGACAGAGAACTCCATATTTCCCAAAACCAGCGCCAACATCCAATACCGAGCTAGGTTCAAGGGTTACTATCAAATCCATAATTTTGGATATATGGTAGTGCTGGCTTGAAGGCAATCTAGATCAAAATGCAGCTATGTCATTTATGGTTTATGGAACGTTCATTTTAGAGAAAACTTGGTCTAACAGCCGCAGTAACGGCTTTGTTAAAAGCATAATAAAGTCCGAGACGGCGTATCCTACTAGATGCCAAAATAGAAGGTGACATAAGTAATTATGCGTATAGTACACATCTGGGATCAGGCAGGAGTAGCTTATATTCTTGCCAAATATCAGCAATTATCCGGTCATCAAGTAAAGGTAATGAAAGTTGCTGATTACGACAAGTATGGGATTAACAAATTCTACCAGAATTACATGCTAAATGTCAAGCCAGAGGAATTTCTTGACAGATGTACAGAAGAATCAGAATTAGCTGATATTATTCACATCCATAGCAGAATCGATGTACTCTTCAGGCTTCGAGAGAAATTTGGAGGATCTAAGAAGATCGTTCTCCATTACCATGGGACTGATATACGTGGATTAGATAAACGCAAGGATCGTGCCACGCAGCGACTGAGTTTATCCAGTATGATTCATACCTCAAAAAGGAAGATAGCCACGAAAATTCTGAGTTTTTATCTAACCAGGGCAAGACAGAATCAGGTCCATGCTCAAAAGCTAGCGAACGCCGTCATCGTATCAACCCCTGATCTTTTACAACTCGTCCCAAAAGCTTCGTATCTTCCAAACCCGATAGATACGGACCACTTTAGGCCAGACCCGAGTCCAAAGAATCAACGAAAGGAGGCTTTAACTATGGATACAGAAGTGACTGACATAAAGTGGGCACTAAATTACTGTAGAAAGAATAATATCGGTTTAGACATTGAGGTTTATCGTAGAATGGTAGCCCCAATCATGTATGCAGATATGCCACAGTTTTTGAAAAGATACAAGGTGTACGTTGACATTAGGCATGTAGATAAGAGTATTTTGCAGAATCTTAGTAAAACAGCGTTGGAGGCACTTGCATGTGGTCTTGATGTTCTTGACTATCAGCTCAAATATCACAAGGGCCTACCTTCAGAACATGACCCAGTAAATGTAGTTTCTCGCCTTTCAAGCATTTATCTGAAGGCTGCTACTCCCAATTCCTTCTAATATTGTCCCGATCCTACAAATATGGTAACATCTTTGTTGCTCTTTTTATTTTTGCCTGAATGAATGCCAGGATGCATTAGGCATGTTCTTTTCAACAACTCTGTGACACTTCAACCCATCGTGTAATAAAAGCCGTCCTCGAACCAGAATCTTTTTGATGAAATGTACATGAATAACTGTTCAAAAACATTCATGTGCATGTCTTTTTTCGAGTATCTACACATATAGGTCTGACCCTACACCTTTCCTAAGTTCCTAGATGAGAATCCTACACCTATCAGATTATGGCTTACCTGACTGGAGAATTGAAAAATCGGCAATTAGTGCTTCAAATCTGGGTCACGAAGTTATGTTTGCAGGAATGAGGCTAAATAATTACAATGGAGAGGCTTTTTCAAAAGTATACGAGGTCAGTTGGACTGAAAGAGCTAGACGTGGTTTTCCGTTTTATTGGCAATCTGTTAAGAGACAGGTTGGGAGGGTACTGGGAGATGCAAAGCCGGATATCGTGCATGCTCATAACGTTTTTGCAGCAAGAATGATATCGGAATTTGGGTTACCTTTTGTTTATGACAATCATGAGTACTGGAGTGTTTATGTAAGGAGACAAGCCGAATCAGTGAGAGCTACTTCGCAGGCTATTACTGGTGGCATAGTCAGGAGAACAGCTCGGAGACTGGCAAGGTACTTACTAATGCGTCGGGCCATCTATTTGTGGTCAAAGTGGGAAAGAAAGCTGGTCTCAACCACCCCTACAATTACTGTATCTGATAGGATTGCAGCAGAACTGAAGGCCACCGGCAGCGCGGACAAAGTATTTGTCGTGCCCAACTTTCCTTTGATGGAAGAAGTTAAAGATTTTGAAAGGCCGAGGTATCACACGACGTTATCTTCTGTGTATGCAGGATTAGAGGCACAAGGAACAATTAAACCGGCTCATCGTAACATAGACGGTCTTACTGATGTATTCAATGATCACAATATCGGTTATCTTTGCATCATTGGATCTAAGGGAGAATCCTCGAAAGGAGTAGATTACAAAGGCTTTCTGCCGAGGCAAGAGATGTACCGCGAAATGTTTAGCCATTCAATTGGTCTGGTTCCGATGAAAAAGCACTGGTCGCATGTGTATATCAGTCCTAACAAAGCATACGAATACGCACATGCAGGCCTTTTTGTCATGTGTACATCATCTTTTGAAACAGTATCAGCAATCCTCAGGGAGAACTGTGCAACCTTTCAAGATTACGCTGATATGGCATCGCAATTGGAGTACTTTAAAGATAACATGGATGAGCTATATAAGAAAAGATTGAAGATATTCGAATTTGCTAGGAACCATTTGATCTGGGAGAGATATCAGAACAATATTTTCCGTGCTTACCAGACATGCTAAATTCGGTACCACTGATTTTACCCTCAAAAGTAATAACAATAACAACATAGCATGTCTCAAAAGATATCTCTAGAAATCAACAGATACATGAATTCCCTTAGCTTAAGTTTCCATCAGCATCTTCGCGATATTCATTGCTGAATGACTCAGGCTAACATGTTCGAGGGCATATTCGGCGAACTTCTTAACTGCGGATCAATGTATACAAGCTAGTTGTCGGTGCGGAGTTTGCCAAAGTCTTTCAAGCTATGGTACGAAAATATAGCTAATGACATCGCCCTCATGATGGAACATTATGCGCTGGCGCAGCCGACAGACAACAAGAGGCTGTTAGGCTATCCTACGACAGGCGCCTCCAGTGAAGGCTTCTACGATTCAAAGCTAGGATTTTTCTAACCAGTATTATGTTAGCCTTTCTCAACTTTCAAGAGTGCACATCTTGGGAAACTGAGCGCAGAATCATTTGTCTTTTTTCGTAACTTCAGTTTTCTTTTCTCGATCGCAAAATCTTATTTGACCTTTCGTGCATTGGGATTTCGGGATTGCGTACCACAGTAAGGGAATCCAATGTACAATAAAGAACACAATAAGATTGAATGCATCGGAAATCTTGCTACGAATTATGCCTCAACTTTGCATGGAATATTGATTGTTTTATGTCCGTTTTTAACAGGCCTTTTCTCACAATTGGAATCCTTTTGACAGCTAATATGGACGGAATTTCACAGTATATTTTTTCATATTGATGCAGAAAGTTATGCGGGGCAAGTTTTGGATTAGAAGTACGATCATCATAGTAGTCGATGTTTACGACATCGCTGTTAGACAAACTGACAAGCTTGTTCATGACCTGGGCAATCTCATTTGGAAGCACGTGCATTAACATTTCAGACGCGATAACAAGATCATATTTTCTGTCCGCCTTAATAGACTGAATATCTGATACCATGAATTTTAGATCAATAGATTTTCCTATTACCGAAGGCCTGACATATTCCATAGCGTTTCGAACTTGATCAGGAGAGAGGTCCACCGCAGTATATTCTCGAATACTTTCGAAATTTGAAAGAATCAGTTTTGTTATCCTTCCAAAGCCACATCCTGCCTCAAACACACTTGAAAACGGCGGCGAGAGTGTATGCAAGTACTCTAAGAGAAATTCTTCTTGAAGCCTGAAATTCTTGTTATACCTAAAACAGTCTTTGTAGACCTTTCCTCGCTCAAGCCAATATGGGACAGGCTCATACGATTCCATTGCAAAGTAGGGTACAGAATCTACTATATGAGATTTAGTATGCGTTGTTTACCTAGTAGAACTTGGGTAAGGTCGTCCTCGATTTGACAATACTTCGCACATCCCGCCGAGGTGTCTAACAAAGCGAATAGCAACGAATTATTTTCTCTTCATTTTTCTCCCAAGTTAGATTAGAATGAGCGAACTCAAAAATCTTCAGCCTTTTCTGATATAGCATTTCCATATCGCTAGAAATATACTCTAGCTTTGATGCCAGATCATTATAGTCTTCAAATGTCATGCAATTGTCTCGAAGGTTTGCTCTCACCTCTTTGAACGATGAAGTGCATAGAACATAAAGCCCGGCATGAGCGTACTCGTAAGGCTTATTCGGACTTACGAAGTAATGCTGCCAATGCCTCTTCCAGGGCAATAGCCCGACTGACTGTTTGAACATTTCTTCATACATGGCCTCTCTAGAGAGGAAACCCGCATACCTGACGTTTTCTGATATTGCCTTTCCATCCCAACCGATAATTGTGAGCGAACCGATATCGTTGTTACCGCTGGCAAATAAGTCCGTAAGTCCATCAATGTTACGGTTTGGATATTTCAGTATGTTATGCCCATCCCCACCAGCGTAAACAGATGATAACCTCTCATGAAATTCAGGCTTCTTAGTATCAGCCGTCTCATTTGCCATTGGAAAATTTGGAACGACAAAAACTTTTTCCGTTTGGCCGATGGCTTTCAAAGCCAGTGCTATCTCGCTTGAAACCGTTATGGTAGGATGTGTGGAGACAATGTCTTTTTCCCACTTTTGCCATAACCTAATGCAATAGCGATTTATCAAAGCCCGCCTGAGCGTTACGAACATATTCAAAATGAACCTTGACAGGTTTGTATCTCTCTGTTGATTCCAATTCTGTTGCTCGATTTCAACCAAAAGTTTCGCATGCTGGGACCAGTACTCGTGGTCGTCGTACACAAAAGGGAAGTCAAATTCTGATGTCATCTTGGCAGCAGCGATATTGTGAGCATGAACAATGTCTGGTCTGAATTCATTTAAGATAGCTCGAACCTGTTTTCTAACAGTATTCCAGTAGTATGGAACGCCCATCCTAGCCTTCGCTGTCCATTTTATAGTGTAAATTCTCGGGAAGGTATTCCTATCGTATCTTAGAGAAGTTCTACCTGCGAAAGCAAGATCGTGTCCCAGTCTTTGGGCCGTCAAAGCAGACTTTTCTATTCTCCAATCTGGCAAGCCCTCATCTGACAAGTGTAGAATCTTCATCGAAGTCGATGATAATAATAGCAAGCACATTTATAATTGTGATTTTTCTCTTCTTGGCTGCAACCGAATTAAATGTGATGTGTCTGTGTATCCATATATTATCACCGGCAGAAGCATAATTATTATTAGTGCCTTTGTGGTCTCCTCAGAATTCCCTCTACATACTATCTATATTTACCCGATCCTGCATAGTAGATTGCAGGATTGCGAATTGCACACATAAACAACATTTCAGGTGTTTCGTCCATAATCGCGGAAGAACAACTTAAGCAGGGCCACAGTGCCGATGTTTTTGTATTCAATAGAACTTCCCATAGCCAGTTTGGCGGAATAAAGCTCAACTACAAATCTCCGTTCACAATGTGGCGGTTCCTTAAGAGACTTGGACGCGAGTATGACGTTTGGCATTATCACTATCCTTATGGTTCGCTAAAGAAAAGTTTGGAAATGTTGTTGAGAAAAAGCAAGAAGCACAAAGCATACCTAAAACATTACCACGGGGATGATCTAAGGGACAAATTCGACGAAGACTTTTGCCTAGTCTCCACCCCCGATTTACTGAAGTTTGCACCCAATGGAAAATGGCTTCCAAATCCTATAGAAACAAGTAAAATTAAGAATATTGTAAAGAAGAAAGTGGAGAGCTATCCGCTCAAGATAGCGCATTATCCACATTACGCCTCCATGAAAAAGTATGCTGATAAATATAGAGAAGTCGCGAGATCTCTTGGACAACTCGAGGATGAAGGAAAATGCAAGGTGGTAACAATTGCAAATGTGCCACACGATGCAGCTTTGCGATCAATCGCTGATTGCGACATCGTATTAGGTAAGTTGGATCTTGGATGGTTTGGCAAGTTTGAATTGGAGGGAATGGCTCTTGGCAAGCCAATTGTATGCAATGTCGCCGAAGAGCTTTATGGTAAATACCACCCTCCAATCTATAGATCCACGATCACAACTTTTGAACGTGATTTGAGGAGACTGCTCGATGATGAACATACAAGGAGTCAATTATCGAGCCAAGGAACAGAGTACGTTACAAAGAATCACTCTCCAGATGTGGTATGCAATATACTACTGACATACTACGCTCAGGCGAGTAGCACATGATCGCAAGCATAAATCTAGCCCTGCCTGCGGCAAAGAGCTCATTAATCCAAGTGCCAAAAGACGTATATGATTTGTTACTCTTAAACACGAGCGGATAAGTTGAGTTTACTACTAGTTTTCGGAACGCGTCCCCAGATCATCAAGTCGGTTCCTGTCATCAGAGAGTGCCTAACACGGGGTCTCAATCTTACAACAGTTAACACCGGTCAGCATTACGATTTTGAAATGAGCAAGGTGTTTATTGAACAATTATCGTTACCTGACCCGCAGTACAACTTGGGTGTGGGTTCTGGTTCGCATGCGCAGCAGACCGCAAAGATAATGACGAAGATTGAAAAATTGGTTGTCGAATTGCGGCCCTCCGTGTGTGTGGTGCCCGGAGATACCAATTCAGCCCTTGGAGCCGCGCTCGGGGCTGTAAAAGCGAAGATCCCCGTAGCTCACCTAGAAGCAGGACTCAGAAGCAGAGAGGAATTTATGCCTGAGGAGATAAATAGAAGGTTAATCGACCATTGTTCCCAGGTACTATTTGCTCCAACGAAGAATGCGGTTACGAACCTATCGTCTGAGGGTATCGAGCGTAACAAGATCTTCTTGACAGGGGATACAATGTACGATGTGTTTCTGTCTGAGAGCAGCAAGATATTGAATGCGAAGTTGCCTGAAGTTCCTATCAAGAAGGGAAAATACTTGGTAATGACCCTTCATAGGGAACAAAACACTTCAACACCAGAAACTTTGCGTGAAATTCTATCAGCGATTAAAGAATTCGGCGCCACAACCGTCTTCCCAATTCATCCGAGAACAAAGAACGTGCTGCGGAAGTCGGGCCTTTTGAAGGCAACAAATCATATAGAAAATCTGATTTTGATCGATCCATTGCCTTATCATTCCATGATGCGGCTCATAAAAGATTCAGAGTTCGTCATAACTGATTCGGGAGGAATTCAAAAAGAAGCATTCATGGCCGCCACCCCGTGCTTGACCTTAAGAGAGAGCACTGAATGGGTCGAGACTATTAAATTAGGTGCCAATGTGCTTGTGAGTTCGGTGGATTGTCGTTCAGTTGTTAGGGTCATGAAGTACCTGTCGTCAAATCGCAAGAATATTATCCATAGAATAAATAGGTCAGGGCAACCCTATGGCAACGGCAAAGCTGCCAAGAAGGTAGTCGACATACTGCAGAATAGGTATTCGTTACCAAGCCATGCCCAGCCTGGCTAGCAGCCTCTTAATTTGAAGAGATCGCACAAATGTTCGCAACTCCGGCTCAAAATATTGAAAATATGGATCATTTTTCCATTTTCTCTCAAACAGGTAATCGAACAACATGCGCGTACTGGCACTTTTTGATATGCCGGCTTTACCTGTTAGACTATTCCTTGCTACTCGCGCAAGAACGAATAGCGGGTGATACCCAAGACATCGCATCGCAGGCCCATATTCGACAAACTTATGACCTACGCCAAATGTTCTTTTATGATCGTATTTTACTTCGACAAGTTTCTTCACATTGTAGCCCATCTGGAGTGCTTTGTACAAGAGCCACGCTTCGTAGCCATAGTATGGTGGATGTCTAAAACCCACCTTTTTGAAGTAAGACATTCTTATCAATCGCCCTGCTCCTTCAGGAAGAGACATATAGTCAGAGGGTGTCAGGCCTCTATTACCTGATGCTATGACCAAGCTGGGATCTGATTCCATTTGTTCAATCAACCTGCGAACATAGTCTTTTGAAAATACCACGTCGTCACTTGAAATGAGCAAATAATTGAACTGCTTGCCTGAGTCCTTGACATAGTCACATGCCACGTTCCAATTATGAACTATTCGCCTACTGTCGTATCCTCTATCCTGTAAGGTAATTACATGGACAACACCAGGATTAGTTTGACGTATCTCAGCGAGAATGCGCGGCGTCGAATCCTTCGATCCGTCATCAACTACACACAAAAGAGAAGGCTTGATCGACTGCTCTAAAATTGACGCTAGCGACTCCGTGATGTCGCCTTCACCGTCTTTTACGGTGACAAGTGCCCAGTAGGATGATAATGCCGGTTCGCCTGTCACAAAAGTTCTATAGTGTGAATCGTAAATATTAGTCTTATAGAGGCAAGTATTTGCGCAGATTCATCCTACAGTTTTTGCTTCCGGTCCATGGTTTTGCTAACAAATAACTTGTACCATATTTCCAATGCCAAGATCGACAACATCTTGCTGATGTACCGAGTATTCAGTTCAACATTGCCCCGCAACACACTCTCTGTAGCCCTTTGAATCCACTTTCTGCTAACGAGTCCATTCCTTACTATTTCTGCATCACCATTCACATATGTTGTGACTATCTCCCTCGCATTTCTGTTCCACATCGAAACTAGATCTATCGAAAAGCCTTTCTTTGCAGCCTCGACTTTCTCATATCCTTTCTGTTTTCTCATGATTGACCGGAGAGGGATTTTCCCAGTTTGGGTTTGTGGATCGTACTTTTTCTGCCACGGGACATGCGTGGCAAATGCAATCATATTATTTGTAAGAAATATCGATTCTATCGATACTTTGAGGAAGTTTGAAAATGCAATGTTTGTAGGCAACCAATCATATAGTAGCTTACCATTAAAGTCTGCAAGGAAGACTTGATCTAGTGGATTGAGATCATTGTCGAAGTAAGATTTGAACAGTGAGTAAATTTCTTGCCACGAGAATTTCACTTCTGGTCCAAACAAGTTGTCCTGATCTGGTACCCAATCACGATCATGGCATGAAAGATACAGTCTTGCTCTTTCTTTCCATTCTATCGGAGTATCCTCTCCTAAAAGAGATAGAAATTTGTGGTACCTGAAGGTGTATCCTCCGAAAAGCTCGTCTCCTCCGTCTCCTGTATAGAATAGATCAGACCTTTTCTTTCCTGATTCAAAGGCATAATAATGGTAGAGATTCCACCGGGGTTCCTTCACAATAGTGATCAACTTTGGAAGTTCAGAAAGTACATCGTCTAAGACAAGACCGTTAAAATCACAATCATAGGTTCTGGCTATCTCCCTAGCCCTGTCTAGTTCATCATCTTTGTCGCCAAAACCAACGCATACGCAGTTGACCCTGACATCCGGTAGAAAAGATCTTATCATGGCTAAAGTAAGTCGGGAGTCGATTCCGCTGCTCAACGCGAGCGAGACATCTTTGAATTTCAACTTGCGATATTTTTCTATCAGATCATTTTTTATTATGTTAATAATCCTGGATTCAATGTTATGGAGGCGTTTTTGAGGCCTGAAATCACATTCAGTCAGCCTAGCTCGTGGCGAGTTCTTACATGGATCATATCTGAGCGTTAATATTCGAGATATTGACTCGTTATCCGGTATCACAGTTAGAATAACAAATTGTGAAGTTTTAGTATAAAAACAGTGTGTAATTGTACATGTTAAAGGTATTGAGAACCAACCACGCCTTCTGTCAGTGAAGATCGCCTCAGTCTATAGTGCCCGCCCTGACTTTACCAAGTTAGCTCCAATTCACAAGACTGTCAGTAAATTTGTCGACCATACATCAGTACAAGCGGTGCAGCATTACAACTACCAGCTTTCTGAAATTTTCTTCAAAGAGTTTCACCTGCCCAAGTCTGATTATAACTTGAAGGTGGATTCTTGAAAACTGACTTATCAGATCTGGGAAATGATCAAACAGCTTGAAACTATCCCGCCAACGACGCACTATGACTTAGAGCCTTTCCTAAAATTATCGACAAGGTAGCCACATTTGCATGACCGGCAGGGACTAAGCTTAGAGTATTTCTCTCTCGTGTGTGATCCATCCAAATCGGAAATAAATTGCGTCTTGACCGATCACAGGAGCTACTATCTTTCTACTATCTCAACTGATTGTATTCTTGCCTGCTCAAAGTTGACTGGTTGCTCTGCGTCTGGCCCGGTTCCTCCAATCGTCTGCAATCTTGCTATCTTGTCTACGACATCCATGCCGCTCACCACCCTGCCAAATACCGTGTATTGCCCATTCAGAAAGCTCGAGTCTTGCAACACTATGAAGAACTGCGAGCCGGCGCTGTTTGGATCTGTGGACCTCGCCATCGACACTATGCCCCTTTCGTGGGGAATGTCGTTGAATTCTGCGTTCAGGGTGCTGTTCGGCCCTCCCTGGCCCCATGTGTTCCTGTCGCTGTCGTCGCCCTTGGTGTTGGGATCGCCTCCCTGTATCACAAACTCGGGGTTGATCCTGTGGAAAAGAGTCCCGTTGTAAAAGCCCTGGTTGGCAAGTTCGATAAAGTTGGCGACATGAGCTGGAGCCGCGTTGGGGAAGAATTCTACTTCGATTGTCCCCTGGGCGGTGCTGATGACTGCTATTTCGCTTGACTGGGTCAGGTCAGTAGTCGGCTCAAATGGCTCTGGGGGCGCGTACGGGTCACCCTCAGGCTTTGGCACGTAGTCGTGGTTAACCTTGTAAATGAATACCCCAAACATGATGTTTTCCTCGTTTTCAAAGCTGGGTGAGGCATAGACAAGGTGCAGCGGCTTGTCGCTTCCGCCGTCCGCAGGGTACTTTACGCTCTGGGCATATAGCCCGACAAGCCCGGGCTGCCACCTCTCCTGAATGTTAGTTGGTCCCTGCGGTCCAAATCTGGCGTAGTAGAGCGGCTCAAGCGGGAAGAGCTTGCCAAGGAGCGTCTGGTTCCAGAATTCGGGAGTCGGGGTGAACCCGTCGCGCTCAATGTACCTCATTTCGTCAATGCCTCCAATTCTCATGAACCACTGTTTCTTGCTCTCGTCTCCGCCCTGTCCAAGGGTGTAGACTGCAACCCTTTCCGGAGCGTCATTGCCTGTTGAGTTGGTCTCTCCAAAGAACCGTATCTGCCCAACACTGTATACAAGAATGTAATCTGCCTGAAGATCCTGGGCGATCTTTAGTCCCGACTGTTCGTCTGAAACCAGCATCTTGGCAAGTGTTTCAATCCGGGTAGAGTTGATCGTCGCGTTGTCAGCAAGGGTGGTTCTGTTGCCAAGCGTGGTTATCCAGTATCCATAGTCCCACCACGATGCAATTACCGCATCCGGCTCTGTGTTCTGCTCAATCCACTCCATCGCGCTGATCCAGTCGTCAGTCTGTACTCTAAATCCCGTCCCGCCGTTTGCTATCGCAGGAGGGATGTCTGCAGAGCTAATCCAGTTCGAATTAAACGGATAGAACATTGGGATCGAAAGCAGCATTATAATGACGATGACATAGGCAACCTTTACCGTCCGCTCTGAGGTAGAATGGCCTCTGCCGGCAAACTCGATCTTTCTCCTTTCCTCCCTTGTAGCTGCGCTTGGCCGCGGCGCTACTGACGACGTTGCTGTAGCTTCTCTGTAAGCCAAAATGCTGCGCGTGACCTCGTAAAGGCCGAGCCCTGCGAGCACGATTATGCCCATGGAAGCAAACACGAGGAGCCTAGCGAACGTGGCGCTAACGTACACACCTGTGATGCCTAGGATAAGTGCAAATATCGACACGTCTTCCCTTCGCCTGAATGCCAACCATGCGCCAAGCCCTGCAAACATCAGCAGAACTGAAAAATCGACGAAGTAGTCGGCCACGGTGGGGGTAAAGTGCTCTGCGACTGATTCTACAAGCGCGTTCTGCGAGCTCAGGAAAGGGTTTACGGAGTTAAGGTACCTGAAGCTTGGAGACAGGTAGGCGCCGGCCGCAACCATGCCTATTGCAACTGCAACAAAGGCAATTAGCAAGAATGCAGTATTGCGGAGCTGCTTCTGAGGGCCGCTGAATTTCTTCAAAAAGTTTGCAATGATAAGGAAGATGGTGCCGCCTATCATGGCAAGACCCGGGAGGCCAACCACAAAGGACATACCAGGCCTTGGAAATGCCATCGCGCTTATCAGCGTGAATACCGTGAATGCGATGG